>NZ_JANSHR010000052.1:0-28330 GCF_047461675.1 Synechococcus sp. R70.1 | reverse complement strand
GTAGGCGTTGGTGTCTCTATAGGAGCTGGCGTGGGAGGCAAAGGAGGTACAGGCTCTTCAAGCACAGCCTCAGGCGGAGGGGTCGGGGTTGGCGGCTGAGTTAAAAAGGGCGTTACCTGTTCCAGCAGCTCGGCATAGAAGATTCCGTCCTGCTCCGGCCCAAAGCGGCCCACCGCCCAGCGGTGACGGGGCACAAACAGGGTTTGCAGCAGCACTTCCCGACTGGCGAAAGAGGGAGTGCCCACAAAGGCGTAGCCATCGACAATGACACGGTTCAAGTCAGGCCGAGTTTGAAACACCCGGTCCACCTCCCGCAGCATCTCCGCATCCAGCCGCTCCAGCAGAGTTCCCAGAGTGTCTTCAGGCCTGACCAAAACTCGCACTGGAAAGCGATAGCTTTCGCATCGATACTCTCCGCAGAGCTTAACCAGCTCGTTCCGAACTCGGATCTGCACTGCCGGATCGATATCTCTCACCGGTGGTGAGACTTCTGGCTCTGGCTTTTGTTCCGCTTCCTGGGCCCAAGTCAAGAGGTGGCCACCCCAAGCTCCCAATAGCAGCGATCCGCACAACAAGGCGAGTTCCCAACCTCCAAGGGGAAGGCTCCAGCCTGGGCTGCCTCGCTCAGGGCGTTGTGAAAGCAGGAGATTGGGATCCCGATTCTTACTCAGCGGGCTGTTCATAGGTTAACCACTACGGCGTCGATAGCTACCGCCAACTCTACCCGACATGGCCCTAGGAGGCACTAGGCTAAAACGGAGCCGCTCCTGCTGGATGTCGCTGCTCAAAGGATCAGGGGGAGGGATTGCTGGATTACCAAATCCGTTCGCTGCAGCTTGCCGAAATGGCTGTAGTCTAATCTGGAGAAGCTAATGATCCTGCAAGAGGTATCTATGGCAGCGCCAACATCAAAGGTTTGGGGATCCCCTCTGAAGCTTTTTTGGGGCTTCCTAGCCTCGGCTGCCCTCCTGGCAGGCTGTGGGGGAGCTGGAGGGACGGTGCCACCTCCAGTCAATGTTTGCGCGCAAGCCTTTCCAGCGATTTTCGAGGCCAAGAGCTTGCGCCCAGGAGCAAGGCGCAGTGGAACCTTGGGGCCAAATAGCGACTTGGAGATCTACTTTGATGAGAAGGACAATGTCATAAATGCCCGGGAAGTCCCACCTCCCCCTGGCACGTTTACCTTTTATGTCGATGGATTCCTTTACTTTCCTTCTGCAGCCAATGTTACAGGAGTTACTATCCGCCTAACTAGTCCAGTCTTCGACCCTCTGCTGGTCATCTTTGGTCTTGATGTCAACAGGGAGACTGATCCGGAATTCTTCTTCATCAACGATGACGCAAAGCCTGGTGATTTCACCACCTCCGAGCTGACGATCCCAGTACGGCTAGACCGCTGTTACTTAGTGCTGGTGCAAAGCTACTGGGCCCAGAATTCCCGCAGCGTTGCTCCGGGTAGCCCAGGCCGAGGTCCCTATACCCTCGAGGTGGTGAGGGAAACCTCTGCCGCGCCTCCTCCTCCCCCTCCCATCCAGCAGAAGCCTGACGACAGGGAAAACGGCGGTGGCGGTGACCGAGGCGGTGTGGGTATTTAGCTCTGGCGGGTAAGCCTAATGGCAAAGCTTGCGCTGCCACAGGTGGCTGCGCCGCGAATCAAACGCCCGTCAGAGCTGACGGTACCGCTCCACGTGACAGTTGGAGTACCGCTACCCCCTATCCTGCCGCTAACAGAAAGTTGGTTGCCGATGAGCTGGCCACTGCGCTCAGAAAAGCTGGGTGAGGAAATGGTAATCTGATCGCCGTTTTGCTGAATGGAAACGGTTTCCTGGATGCCAGTTGCAACATTGATCTTACACAGGGATCCCTGCCAGATAAAGGATCCTCCCTCGTAGAGCCACTGGCCGCTCAAAGCAAGCTCTGGGGCAGGTGTTGGCGTTGCTGGGGTCGGTGTCGAGGTGGGCGTCGGGGCCAGAGTTGGAGTGGGGGCAGGGGTACGAGGGACAAGCGGCGTGAATCGGGGGATAGGGGTAAGCGTTGGTGTTGGCACTGGCGTGGGAGTGGGTGTTGGGGTTGGAGGGGGTGTTGGTGCCGGAGTTCGAGTAGGCGTTGGCACCGGAGCAGGAGTGGGTGTCGGTGCAGGGGTTCGTGTAGGCGTCGGCAGTGGAGCAGGAGTAGGTGTCGGGGCTGGAGTTCGAGTAGGTGTCGGCACGGGAGTGGGAGGGGGTGTCGGTGTTGGCGTCGGGGTGGGGGCCGGTGCTGGCGTTGGGGTGGGGGAGGGCTTGAGTGTAGGGGTTGGGGTGACTTCAGCAGTAGGGATCGGCTCCGGCTCTTCCTGGGTATCGCGGATAGTTGGGCGCGGCCAGAGCAAAAAGGCGGCTAGCAGAGCCACAGCGCCTCCCCCAACCCAGAGCCACTTCAGGCTGCTGGTGGAAGGCTGCAGAACCGTTTGGGGAGCAGCTTGTGGCAGAGGGGTATCCGTTGGTGGGGGTGCGGCAAGGCGATCCTGGGGAGGGGCAGCCGGGAGCGTGTCGCTAGCTTGGATGACTGTGGAGGGCGCTTTGGCCGTTTCGCCTTCGGTTTTGGTGGAGGAGAGCTCCGGTGCAGCTTCTGCTGAGGTAGCTTTCCGCTCAGCGATGTAGTAGGGGATCCCCGCACCTGGAGGAGGGATTGGCTCCTCTTCAATGAGCTCTAGATCCTCATCGCGGATATCCTCAAAGGTTCCTGAACCTGAGCTGGGGGGGGTGCGCAGTGGCTGGGAAGCGGAAGAAGGAGCTTTGGTGTTGGGGAGGAGGACGGTGCTGGCTTGGCTGGGGGGAAGTTGGTTGGCCACCGTCAGCTCATAGGCTTGCAACAGCCGCTCTGCCAGCTCCTGCATGGTCTGCGGCCGCTCGTCCGGGTTTTTCTTCAGACAATCCATCACCACCGCTACTATGGCGGGTGGGATCGGCTGGGGGGCTGTCTCCGGGTTGATCTCAAGGGGGTTTTCATAGCAATGGGCGTGGATCCAACTGTGCAATGAGTCGGTTTCCAAGCGAAAGGGCATGGATCCCGTCAGCATCTCGTAGAGCACCACCCCTAGGGAGTAGATGTCTGAGCGGGCATCCAGAGATTTGCCGCGTACCTGTTCAGGAGAGGCGTAACGAGCTGTGCCGATAAATCCGCCCCCTTTTTGGGTGCCTAGACTAAGGGTGTGATCCGCCAGCGTTTTGGCCACGCCGAAGTCGAGGATCTTGAGCTGAGACGTAAGCTGACCATCTTGAAAAACGCGCTCGACAAACAGGTTGCTGGGCTTGATGTCGCGGTGAATCACGCCCCGAATCTCGCGGCCTTCCACGTTAGCTCGGAAGGTGTGGGCAAAGTGCAGCCCTTCACAAGCCTGCAGGGCCAGCCGAATGGCCTGCCGAACTGGCAAGGCTCCTTTTTCTCGGATTAGCTTCCCCAGATCCTGTCCCTTGAGGTACTCCATCACCAAATAGGCGTGCTCCCCCTCTTGGCCGTGATCCAGGACTTTGACGATGCGAGGATGTTGGCCTAAAAGGGTGCTGACGCGGATCTCTTCGGCAAAGCGGCGGCGCAAATCATCGAGCTGGGCGTTCCCTCGGCTCAGCAGGGTAGGGGCATACAGGATCTTGACCGCCACCTCTTGGCCGTTGTTGTGTAAGTCCAAAGCCCGAAAGACGGATCCCATGCCGCCACCACCGATTTCCTGAATCAGTTGGTAGCGGCCACCCAAGAGGCGATTGGTGGGATCGGGGACCATAGGTTTGCAGGCACAAAGCAGCTTGGGCAGGGATGTCCATACGATAAACCAATTGCTGGAGTTTATACCCGCTCACTCAGGGATCCCGTTTGCTACCTAAGGGGATAGTCATCCTCAGACCCTCTCTCTGGGAGCAAGAGGTAGGGGTAGCGCTCCGGGCCACTCGCGCGTTCGCAACAGCGCAGCAATAACGACGTAACAAGCTGTTTCACTGCCATTCGTTAGATCAAAAAATTCCCAGTAAATTGTGAAAAAAAGCGGAAGAGAACGCTTGAGGAAATTTGTCTGGGCGACCCCCAGCTTGAAGAGGGATGATGGGAAAGGATCCCTGCGCGAGGTCAGCCATGGATCTGGGCTTGGTGGTGATTGCCTACAAGGAGGGGGATCGCCAGAGCAAGGCTACCTGCCAGCTGTGTGCGGAGCAGCTGCGTCGGCGCGGCGTTACGGTACTGACGGCTCCCACTGGCTTGCACCACAACCCCTACCCGGTCTTTTTGGAGGCCACCTCGGATCCCATCGATTTGGCGGTGGTGTTGGGGGGAGACGGCTCGGTGTTGGCGGCGGCCCGCCACCTTGCTCCCCATGGGATCCCCATTTTGCCCATCCAGTCGGGAGGCAGGCTGGGGTTCTTGGCCCAGTCGGAGCAGGTGCTGCACCAGGATCCCTGGGATCGCATTCAGGCAGGAGACTTTGTCCTCCAAGCTCGCATGATGTTGCAGGCCCAGATTTGGGAGCAGCCCCAACTGGGACAAGGGGCTGTCCCTGGAGAGGGAAAGCAGGAGGGCCGCCCGGTTAGCGAAGTGTACTACGCCCTCAACGAAATGTGCCTAAAGCCCATCAACCGGGAACGCCTGCCCGCCGCCATCATGGAAATCGAAGTCAATGGCGAGGTCTTGGATCAGTACCACGGAGATGGCGTGCTGGTGGCTACTCCAACGGGATCCACCTCCTACACCTTGGCAGCCAACGGCCCCATCCTCGAGCCTACCTTTGAGGCCATCATCATCACCCCCATCTGTCCCCTCAGCTTGTCCAGCCGGCCCATTGTTATCAGCGGCACGGCCACGGTGGAGATCTGGCCCCTTGCCGATCCAGAAGGGCTGACCCGCCTCTGGACGGATGGTGTCTTGGCTCAATCGGTCAACCCTGGCCAGTGGGTGCAAATTCGACGCGCTCCCCTGCCAGCCAAGCTGCTGATCTTAGAAAAAGACCTTTCCTACTTCCGCACCCTGCGAGAGAAACTGCAGTGGGCCGGCAGCCGCATCTACATTCCCACTACCAACCACTGCCCGCCAGGGAGATAGGGAGGCCTTACTCGATCGGGATGAATTGCAGCAGGGATCCTGGCTCAACGAGATGACCTGGCACCGCTTCCCCCTCCTGAGGAGGGTGAGCTAGGAGCAGGCAGCGATCTTGGGGAGTGAGGCTGAAGCCAGTAGGGGAGTTGGAGGGCCCTTGGGAGCCTAGCTGCGGGTCCCCGACGAACGTCAGTTGGGCTAGGAGGGCCAACAGCCAGTCGAGATGGGGCAGATCGGCCCCGAAAGCAGTTCGCGTCTGCAAGGTGGCCAGAGCCACGGGGTAGCCTTCTCGAATCAAATAAGTGAGGATCCCAGCGCAGCGTTCTACAGCCCGCTCCAGCTTGTTGCGATGCGCTTCAGGGCTTTCTCCCCGCGGCTGCCAGCGATTTTCAAAGCAGAGGACAATGGCCTGGGAACGGGGGCGCTCCAGCTCCCGCACGACCAGTTGATCTCGCTTGGCCGAGATCTTCCAATGCACAGAGCGCACATCATCTTGGGGACGGTATGGCCGCAGGCCGAGGTAGTCCCCCTCCTGGCCGGGCTGAGGGCGCAACTGGCTGCTGCCGCTAAAGTGCTCCCACAGCAGCAGTCCCTGGACGAGGGCAGGCTGGGGAAATACAATCACCGCCTGCGGCTCCTCGATCGCCACTGCCTTGCGAAAGAGTTCAAAAGGAAAGCTGGTGGCAATCTCAAAACCCTGCAGCTGCCACACCCCTCGCCTTGGGAAGGTGTGCTGATAGAAGGTGTCCAGCTTGGCACCGGGATCCAACCGCAGCACATAGCTGGAAGGCCAATCCGTCCGCTTCAGTCCCTCGATGCGTTCCCTCACCTGGAGGGAAAAACTGGGCAGGCGCCGTTTGCGATTGACCAGCGTCAGCCCCACCAAGACCGGCTGGCCAGCAAAGATGCGGCTGGGCAACTGCCGGCTCACCTCCAGATTCTTGAGGGTAAGCTCGGAGAGGAGGCCGCTAAGAAGAATGAGGCTAAGCAGCATCCCCAGAACCAAGTAGAGGGGATTGTTGCCAGTGTTAAAGGCGGCAATACTCACTAGGAGCGTGATCCCAACAAACCAGCCCCCGATGCGAGTAAAGCGCAGGCGGCGCAGAAAACGAACGCGCTCTTTCGATGACAGCTTTGCAGGGACAGCTCCGAGTTGGGGAAACTGGTGCAACCACGGAAATAGTTGAAGTAATCTTCGGCTGAGCTTCGATAGCACCTGAGCTCCCTCCTCCAGGGCTGCTAGGGTTCTTCTGCCAAGATTTCAGCAATGGCCAGGGCCACCCGCTCCTGTTGCTGGAGGGTCAATTCAGGAAAACAGGGCAAAGACAACACCTGGGCAGCACAGAGCTCGGCATTGGGCAAATCTCCAGGCTTATATCCCAGCTTGCGGTAGACGGGCTGGAGATGAAGGGGAGTAGGGTAGTAAACTCGGCTGGCAATGCCCCGCTTCTGCAACTGCCGCTGCAGTTGGTCGCGCCGCCGCGAGTCGGTTGGGTGGGAACCGGGCACCCGCACCGTGTACTGATGCCAAACGGAGTTTCCCCCCTTTGCCACCTTCGGCAGGATTAGGCCAGGGATCCCTTGCAACAGGCGGTGATAGCCCTCGGCAATGGCCTGCCGCCGCCAGTTCCACTCCCGCAGGTAGGGCAACTTGACCGACAGGATTACCGCCTGCAGCGCGTCCAGACGGCTGTTGAGGCCGATGTATTCGTGGTGGTATTGGCCAACTTGGCCATGTTCTTTGAGGATGCGCACCTTGCGGGCCAGTTGCGGATCCCGGGTCACCACTGCCCCGCCATCCCCTGCAGCCCCCAAGTTTTTGGTGGGAAAAAAGCTAAAGCAGCCAATATCTCCCCAGGTGCCCACCGGCTTGCCTCCCCAGCAGGCCCCTATGGCCTGGGCGCAATCTTCCACCACTGCCAACCCATGGCGTCGCGCAATGGCCAAAATTTGGGTCATGTTGGCTGCCTGGCCAAACAAATGCACGGAGATTATGGCTTTGGTGCGCGGGGAGATGCTTCTTTCGAGAAGCTGGGGATCCAGGTTGAAGGTGCAGGGATCCACATCCACGAACACCGGCCGTGCCCCCACCAAATCGATAGCCTCGGCGGAGGCAAAAAAGCTAAAGGCAGTGGTGATGACCTCGTCGCCCGGTTGGATCCCCAGAGCGCGCAGGGCCAACACCAAAGCATCGGTGCCGGAGTTGCAACTGACGGTCTCCAGATCGCCGCCGCCGAGAAACTGCGAAAACAGCTCCTCGAACTGCCGCACTGCCTCTCCGCCAATGTAGCGCCCAGAGGCCAGCAAAGCTTCCACCTGAGGCAAAAGGGTCCTAGCCAAAGCGCGGTATTGCAACGTCAAATCCAGCAGCGGGATCGGCTCATCCGTCATGGTGCTGCCTTTTGGGGTAGCGGCCACAGCCCATCATCGAGGATGAGAGTTCCAAAATTGGGCCTTTTTGTAGCTTAGTTGCTGAGAAGCCGCTGGGAGCCAGACCCGCTCCGAATTGAGCCCAACCTGAGCTAGAGTAAACGCGGTACATCCCTGGCCAGGGATCCCCTAGGCTGGATACAGCTATCGACAGGATGTTCTATGGAGATTGCTTCTCAAGCAGTTCTCGGCAAAGCCCCTTTGGCCCCCCGAATTCTCGCTTTGGTGCCGGGAGGGATTGGCGACCAAATTCTTTTCTTCCCCACCCTAGCGAGTTTGCGGCAGCGCTTTCCAGAAGCGGAGCTGGAGGTGTTGGTGGAGCCGCGGGCGGCAGCTGCCTACGAGGTCTGCCCCTCGGTGAATCGGGTGCTGACCTTCCCATTTAAGGAGCAACTTTCGCTAGGGGATATCAGCGATCTGCTGGGGCGAATCCGCGAGCGGCAGTACGACGCCGTGCTCAGCCTGGGCAGAAGCTTGGGGGTCAAGCTGTTGCTTTGGCTAACTGGGATCCCCAAGCGGGTTGGCTATGCCCCGCCAGGGCCTGGGCGACCTTGGCTGACCGACCCGGTGCCTCTGAAGCTGGCCCAATACGCCGCCAACATGTACCACGACCTGCTGCAGGGGTTCAGCATTGCCGCGCCGGCAGGCTTGCCCCAGCTTCGCCTCAAAAAGACAGCCCTGGAGTGGGCTGAGCAGGAACGCAAGCGCCTGCTGGGGGAGGGCAGCCAAGATTATGTGCTGTTGCACCCTGGCGCCAGCCAACTGTCCCAGGAGAAAGGCATCCAGAAGATCTATCCCCCAGAGAAGTGGGTTAGGGTGATCAAGGGTTTCCGGGAAAAGCGGCCGGAGCTGCCGCTCGTGCTGGTGTTGGGTCCAGAGGATGAGAAGCTGGCGGAGGGCTTTCTGTCGCAACTGCCGGATCTGCCGGTGAGCCGCCCGCCCCAGCTAGGCCAACTGGCGGCCTTGATTGCTGGCTCCACCCTGCTTCTGTGTACCGACAGTGCCCCCATGCACCTGGCGGTGGCCACGCAAACTCCCCTGGTGGCTCTGTTTGGCCCTACTGACCCAGAGCGGCTTTTGCCTTCCGAGGGGCCGTTCCGCGCCGTCAAGGCCGCCAATGGGGTGATTGACTCCATTGCCCCTGAGCAAATCCTAGAGGTGATCTTCCCCGGCTAGAAGCAGGGCTTGCCATGCGGACGAAGGGACTTGAACCCTTACGCCTTGCGGCACTAGATCCTAAGTCTAGCGCGTCTGCCATTCCGCCACGTCCGCAAGAGGTGGGATCCCGCTCACCTATGCTAACCCAAGCTGGCTCTGGCTAGCTCGGCAACTGGCTTGCGGCGACCTTCAGCTCTTCTGTGGCGTCCAAAACCATCCAGCTTTGCCCTGCCGTTCGCTGCCACAGCTCAAAGTGGAGATGCGGCCCAGTCACCGCTCCCGTTGCCCCCACATAGCCAATGAGGGATCCCTGCTTAACCCCTTCTCCTGGGGTGACAGCTACTTGAGACAGGTGACCATAGCGGGTGCGCCGGCCGCCAGCATGCTCCAGGACAACCGTGATCCCCAGATCTCCCAGAGAGCCGGCACTCACCACCTTGCCGCTCAAGACAGCCAGGACTGGCGTGCCCAAGCTGGCCCCCAGATCCACGCCGGCGTGAAACTCCGGCTGACCCTTGAGGGGGTGAATCCGCAAGCCAAAGCCAGAGGTGATCGGCGCGGGGTGGGGCAGCGGATAGAGCAGTCGCTCTTTGCTGGGGGACGAGGTAGGCAAGGTCAGCGGCGGCAGCTCAGGGGTTTCCTCAATGCGAAGCTCTCCCCCTGGCAGGAGAAGGAGGCGGCGGCCGGAGCTGCGCTCCACCAACACCACCGGCACCCCACTTTCCGGCTGGCTCTCGGTAACCTTTGCCGGCTCAATAACAATTTCCCGGCCCACCCCAGTGCGGGTTGCCGCCTCCAGCGGAAGAGCCTGGCTTGGTTGAGGAGTCAAGCCTAGGGTTCTCAGGGTGTCTTGCGGCAGGGGAAGGGCACCATCTTGCAGCAGCGCCTTTGCGGCAGGGGTGTCCAGCGCTGGCCCCACAGGGGGAGGAGGGGGCAAGTGCATCTGCGCCAACAGCGCCGTGGGAGAGGACCAGAGCAGGCTTAGCCCCACGCCTAGACTCAGCCCCAGCCGCCGCAGCTGCCGCCCTCTTGCTGCCGAGCTGCTGCCCAGCCAAGAGGAAAGATGCTGCCAAAAATCGGTGGCCACCAACGGATCCCTCACTCCCAGCCACTGGCAAGAGACACTTGATAGCTTAGGCGCACCTGGTCCGGAGAGAGGACGAGGATCTGTCCTCCCTGAGTTTGTACCCGCAGCCTGCCATCCTCGGCAAGGCCCAAAACCGTAGCCGACGCCTCACCTGGGAGCCATTGGATTTGCGGCTTCACTGTCCAGGTCTCGTACTCGCAGCAAACAGCAGCAAACCCCTCCTTGAGCCAGACCTGGAACCCCCGCTCCATCCCCTGCAAAACCCAGGCGGCAATGGCGGTGCTATCCTGCCGGCATCCCAAGATCTCAGCTAAATTGATTCCCTCGGCGGGCACGGGATTGTTGATATTCACACCTACGCCGGCCACCAGCCCCAGCAGTTGTCCCCTTTCCCCAAAGCGGCCTTGCACCAGGATCCCCCCCAGCTTGCGCAGAGAAGCCGGTTCCTGGCTATCCACTATCACCAGGTCGTTGGGCCATTTCAGCCGCAGCGGGATCCCCAACCGATGGCGCAAACTGCCGGCAATGCCCCAGGCCAAGGTCAGGGTCAATTCCAGCAGGGAATGCCGCAGGGGAAGGGATCCCAGCCAGACCGACAGGTACAACCCCCCTGGCTGCGAGTGCCATACTCGCCCGTGCTGGCCCTGGCCTGCCCGCTGGCGAGTGCTGACCAGAACGGTGCCCAGGGGCAGAGGTTGAGGGAAGCGGCGACCCCAGTCCAAGAGCAGCCGGTTGGTGGAATCGGTTACTGCCACTTGGAGGAGGTGATGCCCCCATCCCCCTCGACCCACCAGGGATCCCAGCCGCGCGGGGGAAAGCATGGCTTGAAACTAGCTCAACACAATATCTTCTGCTGGGCGCTGGGCCAGCCGCTTCAGGTTTTGGTAGCGCAGCATGTCCAGTAGGTCGTTGCCAGAGCGACCCTCCAGGCGAGCCTCCAGGTGCAGCGCTTGCCCCAGGGCCTCCACTGCCTGCAACCGCGGAACTCCGCGCAACACCAGCCGGTCCACAGCGTAGGCATCAGCAGCCAAAAGGCGGCGGTCGTTGGTCTGGTCGCGGCGCAACTGCCAGAGAGCCAAGCCGCTTAAGCCACCGGAAACCGTTGCCCCCACCGGATCCTGCTGGACCACCTCGAAGATCAGGCTCAAGCCCCCCAAGGCAGCAATAGCCAGGTAAAAGTCGATTTGCCGCGAGGCTGCCCGGCTGTAGTAGCCTACTTTGTGCAAGAACAACCCCGCCCGCTGCAAGGGGGTAAACTGCCGCCACTCGTAGGGTTTAATAAAAAGCCGCAGCTGCCGCTCCCAGGGCAGTTGCCGCCGGCCTTTGATTACGACCGTCTGCCGCTCCGAGGCCGGCAAGATCTTGACGCTCTCTCGCATGCTGGCCGGCAGCAGATCCAGCAGGCGGTCAATCTCAGCCTGCTCGAGAACGTAATCGTAGCCGTTGTCGTAGCCGTAGTACTCCGAGTTCATGCCGGGCCCACTCCTAACCCCATTGCCTGACGCATCTCTCGCACCGCTCGCTCCAACCCCACCAGCACTGCCCGACTGATGATGCTGTGGCCAATGTTTAGCTCCTCTATGCCCGGGATCCGCGCCACCGGGCCCACATTCCAGTAGGTGAGGCCGTGCCCAGCATTGACCCGCAGCCCCAGTTGAATGGCCTGTTGGCTAGCCTTCTGCAGCTGGGCCAGCTCCGCCTCCCGTTGGGCTTCCGAGGAGGCCTCCGCATACCGCCCGGTGTGCAGCTCCACCCAGCGCGCCCCCACCTGAGCAGCAGCGGCAATCTGGATGGGATCTGGATCGACAAACAAGCTGACGGGAATGCCAGATCCCTGCAGTCGATCTACCACTTCACCTAGGCGTGAAACCTGACTGGCCACATCCAGTCCCCCTTCGGTGGTAATCTCTTCCCGCCGCTCGGGAACCAGCGTGACGTAGTCAGGCTTGATCTCCAGGGCAATGGCCACCATCTCCTCTGTTGCCGCCATCTCCAAGTTGAGGTGGGTGCGTACCGTCTGCCGCAGCAGCCGCACATCCCGCTCCTGAATGTGGCGGCGATCCTCGCGCAGGTGCACCGTGATCCCATCTGCGCCTGCCAACTCGGCAATGACGGCAGCGGCCACCGGATCCGGCTCGACGGTGCGGCGGGCCTGGCGCAGCGTGGCCACGTGGTCGATGTTGACTCCAAGGCTGACCAAGGCTAACGTTCTCTCGTGGCAGAAGATCCAAAGGAATGCTCCTAGTATTACATTATTCAATCTGGGCTGCTTAGGGACAGGCGAGGCAGAAACCCCGGAGGCCAAGGGCCTATGATCGAAGACGACGCTTTTCCCCTCCGGGATCCCTGCAGGCTTGCCATGACCAATCCAAATGCCTCTTTGGCGGTAGGACACCCTTCTCTAATTGACCGAGCGCGGGTGGCGGCCCTGATTGCCCAATACCTGCCAGTGGAGATTTGTATCTACTACCAGGTGGTGCCTTTGGCCCTGGATACGGACAGCTTGATCCTGGGCATGGTGGATCCCCAGGATTTGGCAGCCCTGGACTACGTGAGCAAAATGCTGGCTTACTCCCAGATCTCGGTTGAGCCAGTTCCGATTACGCTGGAGCAGCAGCAGGAGTTCATTGCCCACTACTTCAGCCATCCCCCCAGCCCAGCAGAGGTAGAGCGGCTCCGCCTGCAGGCCCAAGCCAGCCGCACCACCCCAGAAGTCCCCGCTCCCGTAACCGGGCCGCCCAGCCACCCAACTCCCACCCAGCCGCTGCCGGCACGGCCAACTGCTCCGCCCTCTCCTAGTGACGAATCGGAAGAGACGGTGCAGCAGTTGCTGAACTCGATGCTGCGGAGGGCTTTAGACGAGAAAGCAGAGCAAATTTTTGTAGAGCCCCAGGAGGGAGTGCTGTGTCGGGTGCGCTACCGCCAGCAGGGGATCTTGCGGGATCTGTTCAAGGAACTCTCGGAACCCATCCGGGCTAGGCTAATCGCTGCCATGAAGCGGATGATGGCTCTCGATCCCAGCCTCATCGGGGAGCCGCAGCAGGCAGAAGCGGAGCGGCTGTACCGGGGGGAGCCGCTGGTGCTGCAGTTGCGCATTATCCCCCAGCCCTCCAAAAGCGGGCCAGGCTCTCCTCCCAGGGAAGGAGCCATCCTCAGCATTCTGCGAGGAGTAGCCCTCCAGAAGTACCAGCAAAGCCAAAACCGCCTCCGCGTCTCCGAGACCTTGGCTTTGGCCCAACAAACCCACCAACTGCTGCAGCAGCTGCAAGTGGCCCTAAGCGGCACCCTGGGGAAGCTTAAGCAGTATCCCACTCCCCCTGACAGCAACTGGCCCCTGATGGCAGAGACGTTAGCGGCCATCCAGGCCCAGGCCCAGATGCTTGCCATCCACCAGCAGGACTGGGAAAAACTCACCTCCGGCAGTTGATCCGCTAGGCCTTTGGCGGGATCCCCCTGCTTTTGCTAGCTCCCCACGTTTTTGCGAACCTAGCAGTCAAAATGACGCCGGCAATAACGGTCGCCCCAGCAATAAGGCCAAGACGTTCCAGCCGTCCTCCGCTGCTCTAAGCAATACCAGATCCCTGTATAGTTTCTCGACTCGCGCCAAGGGCTTTTCGGTATCCCCCGCCAGCCAATCAGTCCGCTGCAAAATTACTTCTCGACCAAGCGCTCAAGCCGTTCTTCTGTTGAAATCGCCATCAAGTTTTGCCAGACGTTTGCCTTTCTAGTGCCAGGAAAGGGGACGGTCTCCGCTCCTGCCGGGTGCGATAATCTGGAAATCGTGCAGTCATGCGCGTTTAGCCTCCATGCCCTCCACAGATCCGAGGTCTTTGCCCCAGCCCCAGTTGCCGCCCAGCAAAACCCCTGCCAATTCCCCATCTCGCACCTGGTGGCAGGCGCAGCGGGAAAACCTGCTGACGGTGCTGCTGGCGCTGCTACTGGCCCTTGGCATTCGCACCTTTGTGGCGGAGGCGCGCTGGATCCCCTCGGATTCCATGCTGCCCACCCTAGAAGAAGGGGATCGCTTGGTGGTAGAAAAGGTTAGCTACCGCTTCAGCGCCCCCAGACGCGGCGACATCATTGTCTTCTACCCGCCTGCCCACTTGAACTTCAACGGTGCTTACATCAAGCGGGTAATCGGCCTGCCAGGGGATCGCATCCGCATTGCTGAGGGCAAGGTGATCGTCAACGGCATTCCTCTGCAGGAGGACTACATCTACGCTCCCCCTGACTACTCCTGCCCTGGCGAGCGCTGTCCTGGAGTGCCCAACCAGGGATCGGAATTTGTTGTCCCTCCTAACTCCTATTTTGTAATGGGGGACAACCGCAATGACAGCCAGGACTCGCACATCTGGGGGTTTTTGCCCAAAGAAAACATTATCGGCAATACCATCTTTCGCTTTTGGCCACCCAACCGCCTGCGCTTTTTCACTCCACCCACCTACCCTGAGCTCTCGGCAGCGGCGGCTCGAGCCTCGGGTCTATCTCCGTAAAAGCCTTCTAGCAAGGCCGCTCGAGGACGTAGTCTACCATCTGCAGCAGAGCCTGGCGCGCTTCAGAGTCCGGCAGAACTTGCAGGGCCTCGGCAGCCCGTTGGGCATAGTCGCGCGCCAACTGGCGGGAGCGCGGGATCCCCTCACTTTGGTAGACCCACTCTAGAACTTGCTGGAGATCCTGCGGTTCGGCCAACTCTCTGAGGATGAGCTCCCGCATCTGCGGAAACTCCTCTAGCGCAAACAAAACGGGTGCTGTCAGGTTGCCCTGGATGAGGTCGGATCCCACTGGCTTGCCCAGCGTCTCCGCCGACCCAGTAAAGTCGAGGAGATCATCAACAATCTGAAAAGCGATGCCCAGGTTGCAGCCAAAGTCGAAGAGGCGATCGGCTACTTCAGGACTTACCCCGCTCAGGAGACCCGCTGCCTTAGCACTGCCAGAAATAAGGGAGGCGGTTTTGTAGAAGCTTTTGGCGAGGTACTCTTCCAGGGAGACGTCGGGGTCAAAGCGAGTGAGGCTCTGGCGCACCTCTCCCTCTGGCAGGTCCATGATGACCTTGGACAGCAGCTTCACCACCTCCAGGTTGTCCAGGTTGGCCAAATACCAGGCTGCCTGCCCAAACAGGTAATCCCCTGCCAGCACCGCCACCCGGTTATCAAAAAGGGTGTTGACTGTGCTGACGCCGCGCCGCACGGTAGCAGTGTCGATGACGTCGTCGTGCATCAGGCTGGCGGTGTGGATCATCTCGGTAATTTCCGCCAGGCGCCAATGCTGGGGGGTAATCTCCCCGTCGGGCGTAGTGGCCCGCGCGATCAGGAGCACGATTGCTGGTCGGATCCCTTTCCCCCCCACCGAGAACAGATGTTCGGCAGCCATGGCCAGGATGGGGTGTTTGGCGCTGACCAGCCGCGTCAAGTTCTGGCGTAAACGCTCTAGATCCGCTTCTACAGGGCCAAAGGGGGAGAGTACGGAGGTCATGAAGCCAAGCCAGGAGAGGATTTACAAAATTTCATATCCTTTCCTATTCTAGAGCACCTCAACCTGCTCGGAGAAAAGCAGGGGGTATCATGCAGACAGTCCTCGACTCCTCCTATGGCCGATCCTATTCCCCCGCTTCAGACTGGCTCCATTCCTCCACTTCCTGAAGAACCTGATTGGGAGGAAGAGTGGGAACTGGCGTTGGAGCGACCCCCTCTCTCGGGGCGGGCCCAACCTCACCGCCACGATCCGCAATCGCGGCGCAAGCTGATTCACCGCCTGGCTCGCATTGAGGGGCATGTGCGGGGGATCCGCTCCATGATCGAAGAGGATCAACCCTGTCCGGATGTGCTGCTCCAGATTGCCGCCGTCAAGGGGGCGCTAGATCGGCTGGCGCGGATTATCCTCAACGATCACATCCGCCACTGCATTCGCCATGCCGTTGAAAGCGGCAATATTGAGGTGGAACTGGAAGAGCTGCAGCGGGCTCTGGATCGCTACCTCAGCTAGCGCAGCCGTTGGTGGCGGCCCTAGGCTTCTAGCTGCTGCTGGCAGCGGGCTGGGCATACCGCTGCAGGAGAGCGGCACTTTTCAGCTGCCACTGCAGGCCCATGAAGGCCCAGTCTAGAAATTCGTCAATCTCCTCCCGACTAAACTGCATGGCCTTGCCAATTTCAAAAATCAGGGCCTCCTCTTTTTCTGTCAGCTCGTTGTTGACCACTGCCATCGCCGCCAAATCCCGCAGGATCAAGGCCCCGGCAGCGTTGTGCAGAGGCGGGATGGCGCTGAGCTCTAGGGTTGCAGTCGTCTCGCCGGCCAGATAGCTTTGAGCTACCTCTTTGTTAATGCCCATGCCTTCAGCAATTTGCAGAAAGAAGTCGGCTTCTTCTTCATCGAGCTGGCCGTCCACGCGGGCTACGGCAATGAGGGCTCTTAGGTAGAGCTGGCGCTGCTCTGCAGTCAAGTCGGTGTAGGTGATCATGTGAAGTTGTGCCTTGGGTTTCCTCTTCAACTTTGCCACGAAGATCCTCCCTTGGGGTTGAGTCGGCACTTTATCCAGGTAGGGGAAAATCGACTAGAATGGGAAGCCTGTGTTAGCGACTAGCCGGACCCAGCCTCCAGGAAGGGACGTGGAGGAGAGGCTAGGCGGCCGGTTTCCGTTTCCTAGACAACCCTACCCAGCTTGCGGAGCACCTCCAATGGTTAAGTTGCGGCTCAAGCGCTTTGGAAAGAAGCACCAACCCAGCTATCGCATCATCGCTATTGACAGTAGGGCTCGCCGGGAAGGTCGCCCGCTGGAGGAGTTAGGCTACTACAACCCGCGCACCAAGGAGACGGTTCTGGAGACAGCGGGCCTACTCAAGTGGCTGCGGCGCGGCGCCAAGCCCACCGATACGGTGGACAGCCTCCTCAGAAAAGCGGGCATCTATGAGATGTTGAAAGCCGGTGAGGGGGGCGTGGTGGCCTCGATTCGCATTCCGGCCATCGCCAAACCTGAAGCGGGGGAGGAGCAGAAGGTTCCCGAGGGATCAGAGCAGGGGGAGGAGAAGTTCCAGCCCGAGGCAGCCACGGAGGCCTAGGCTCAGCTACGCTTGCGGTTAGGTTGCGTTTTGCCTCCCATGCCGGACTACGAGACCCTTGCTCATCTTTTGATTGAACCGCTCCTTACCAGCGGCCCCCTGCAAACAGATGTGGAAACCACCTGTGGAGGACGCAAGGTCTGGCTGCGGCTAGCCTTTGACCCCAAGGATCGCGGTCGGGTGTTGGGGCGAGGTGGGCGTACCTTGCAGGCAATTCGTCAGGTGATGACAGCAGCAGCCCAGTTGGCAGGGCAATCGCTGTACATCGACATCTACGGAGAATCAGGAGAGCGAGAATGAGCCAGATCCTGACCTTCTTGGGGAAGGGGGGCACGGGCCGGAGCACTCTAGCTGTAGCAGTGGCGCGGGCAGCAGCGCAGCAGGGGCGGCGAGTGCTGCTAGTGGGCCATCAGGCGGGGCCGGGGTTGGAGATGCTTCTGGGTGGGATCCCGCTTTCCGGCGAGCCGGTAACCATTGCCGCCAACTTAAGCGTGGTGCAGCTGCGGACAACCCAGCTTCTGGAGCAGTACTGGACGGCAACCAGGGAGCTGGAAGCCCAATACGTGCGCACTCCCTTTTTCCGGGAAATCTATGGGCAGGAGCTAGGGGTGCTGCCAGGGATGGACCAGGCCCTGGCTCTGGAAGCCCTGCGCCGCTACGATGCCAGCGGTCAATACGACTGCATTCTCTACGATGGCCCAGGGGACTTGACCACCTTGCGGGCGTTTGGGATCCCAGAAGTGGCCAGTTGGTACTGGCGGCGAGCTTCCCAGGCTTTCCTCCAATCCGATCTGGCCAAAACTCTCCTTCCCTTTCTTGAACCGCTGCTGCGGTCGGTGACGACCCTGGAGTTTTCCTCGGTGGAGGAGCTCCTAGCTCGCCTGGGGGGGATGGCCAACCTTTTCGAGCAGGGGCGCTCTGCCATTGCCGATCCGCGGCGGGTGGTAGCGCATTTGGTAACGACTCCGGATCCCATGGCGATCCAGGTTGCCCGCTACCTCTGGGGCAGTGCCCAGATGGTGGGGCTAACCGTGGGTGGCCTCTGGGTCATGCCGCTAGTTCCCGGAGAGGTGTCGGCGGCTGAGTTTTCTCCTCTGCCAGTGCGCACCCTGCCACGGCGCCAGGGATCGGATTGGTCGGCGTTGGAAGAGGCAGTCAGTGGGATCTTTGCCCTACCTGAGGTGCCGCCGCCCGTAGCCATTGACGAGGGCTCCCGCAGCGTGAAGCTGTTTCTTCCTGGCTTTAGCAAGACCCAAATCGAGCTGAGCCAATCCGGGCCAGAGTTGACCATCACCGCTGGGGATCAGCGGCGCAATTTGTTCTTGCCGCCCAGCTTGGCAGGCCGGCAGGTAACCGGGGCTAAGTTTCAGGAGCCCTTTCTGATTATCAGCTTTGCCTAGAAATCCCGGGAGGGGGCATGTTGGCCAAGCGGATCATTCCCTGTCTGGATGTGGCAGGGGGGCGGGTGGTCAAAGGGATCCAGTTTGGGAACTTGCGGGAGGCTGGGGACCCGGTGGAGCTGGCGCGGGCCTATGATCGGGCAGGGGCGGATGAGCTGGTCTTTCTGGACATCACCGCCACCCATGAGGAGCGGGAGATTTTGCTGGAGGTGGTGCGGCGCACAGCAGAGCAGGTATTCATTCCTCTCACCGTAGGCGGTGGGATCCGCGACCTGGAGGGGATCCGGCAACTGCTGCGGGCCGGCGCCGACAAGGTCAGCCTTAACTCGGCAGCGGTTCGGGATCCGGATCTGGTTACCCAAGCCAGCCGCCGTTTTGGCTCCCAGTGCATCGTCGTGGCCATTGACGCTCGCGCCAAACCTCAAGGCGGGGGGTGGGAGGTGTACGTGCGCGGTGGGCGGGAGCCGACAGGCCTGGATGCGGTGGAGTGGGCCAAAACCGTGGCCGAGCGGGGGGCAGGGGAAATCCTGCTGACCAGCATGGACGCTGATGGCACCCAGGCCGGCTACGACCTGGAGCTGACCCGGCGGGTGGCCGAGGCAGTGGCGGTGCCGGTGATTGCCTCCGGAGGAGCAGGGGAATGTGCCCACATCCGCCAAGCTCTCCAGGAGGGGGGGGCAGAAGCAGCTCTACTGGCCTCGCTGCTCCACTATGGCCGGCTGACGATTGAGCAGATCAAGGCCGACTTGGCCGCCCACGGCATTCCCGTGCGTCGCTAGCTGGGGGAAGAATCTGTGCAGGTTTCTAACCTAGCCGCTCTCTTGCCCGAGGTGTGCCGCCTAGCAGAAGCGGCAGGGCGGGCCATCTTGCCCTTCTATCGGCAAGAATCGCTGCAGGTCGAACTCAAAGCAGATGCCTCCCCCTTGACCGAGGCGGATCTGGCTGCCCACCGCCTGCTCCTCGAGGGACTGCAGGAGCTTACCCCCACGATTCCCGTCCTCTCAGAAGAAGCCGGCGGGATCCCCTACTGGGAGCGGCAACAGTGGCAGCAGTTTTGGTTGGTGGATCCCTTAGATGGCACGCGCGAGTTCCTCGAGGGCAACGGCCAGTTTACCGTCAACATTGCCCTTGTCGAGGCAGGGATCCCCATCTTGGGCGTCGTCCATGCCCCGGCGTTGGGCCTCACCTACAGGGCTGCCCAACAGCTAGGAGCCTACAGGGGCGACGAGCCCATCTGGTCCCGCCCGCCTGCCCAGCCCCCTCTGCAGGTAGTGGCCAGCCGCTCCCACAAGGACACGGAAACGGAGCGGTTTCTGGAGCGGCTGCAGCGCCGCTACGGCCCCCTTGAGGTGAAGTCGGTGGGCAGTGCCCTCAAGTTTTGCCTAGTGGCCGAGGGATCCGCTCACCTCTACCCCCGCTTTGGCCCAACCCTGGAGTGGGATACTGCCGCCGCCCAGTGCCTTGTCGAGCAAGCGGGGGGCAGCGTCACAGACTTGCAAGGGGATCCCTTGCGCTACAACAAACCAGACTTGCACAACCCCCCCTTTATGGTGACGGCTGCAGGCGTAGCCTACCTCTGGCAAGGCTTGGTTCCCTGAGGGAAGCTACATTCCCATTTCAACCGGGTTGAACCCCTCTGGAAACTTGGTGTACTCGTCGTAGAGGGCGCCGCGAAAGCGGGTGTTGGTGATGGTGGCTCCGCGCAGGTCGGCGCCAAAACGCAGATCGGCTCGGCTGAGATCGGCCTCGCTGAGATCGGCCCTGAGCAGCTTGGCCCGGTAGAGGTTGGCCCCCCATAGATCCGCCTTCACCAGCTTAGCCCCGATGAGATTGACCCTCCGCAACTTGGCGCCGCGTAGGCTGGCTCCAGTTAGATCTGCCCCCGACAAATCTGCTTCGCGCAAGTCTGCCCCGCTTAAGTCAGCATCCCGCAGGATAATCCCCCTCAAGCTTGCGCCGCTCAACTGGGCCCCACTCAGGTTAGAGCCAGAAAAATCTCGCTGGCCAGAGGCATAAGCCTGCAACAGTTGCTTGGGATCCAAAAGAGGCTTGAGACTCACCGTTGCCATTGCTCGTGATTTCTTGCCGAAATGCCAGAAGGCGACCTTGATCCCCTCTATCCAGAGAGAGCTCCTTTGCGCAGCTTACCACCTCTTGGCTCTCTTTTAGAGCAGCCCCACGTCCCTAGGCGAAGAAGATGGATCCCCCGCACTAACTCCTGGCATTAGAGTTGATCAATTTCGCGGCGCAGCTCTTCCAATTCTGCATCTACATCTACTTTGCCCCTGGTTGGGGCTCCAGCTTGACCTTGCTGCACAGCTTTCGTCTCACCGGCAGGCAACTGGGCCTGGATGGCTGCCTTGAGCAACCTCAGCTCCTGATCCACATCCGCTCCGCCTGCTTCTAGAGCGGCAAACTGCTGCTCCAGGCTGTCGGCTGCCAGCTCGGCCACTGCTGCGGATTGGGCCTCCAGAGCGTTTACCTTCTCTTCCATGCGCTCAAAGGCGGCAAAGGCGCTGCTGGGATCCACCCGGCCGATAACCTGATTGATCTGCTGGGAAGCCTTGGCGGCGCGGGCTCGGGCGATGAGCATGTCCTTTTTGGTTTTGGCCTCGGCAATCTTGCTTTCCAGCTTGGTCATGTTGGTTTTGAGCATCTCCACTTGCCTGGTCTGCTCGTCTAGCTGCCGCTTCAGGCTTTGGGCAGTCTCGACAAAAGTTTTCTTGCGCACTAGGGCTTCCCGGGCCAGCGCCTCGTTGTTGTTGCGTAGGGCCAACTCAGCCCGTCTGTGCCACTCCTCCGCGCTTTGCTGGGCCTGCTCGTACTGCCGCTCCAGGCGCTTCTGGGCAGCAATGGCTTGGGCGACGGCCTGCCGCATTTGGTAGTGATCCTCAGCCATGTCCTGAATGGTTTGGTTCAGGATCTTCTCTGGATCCTCGGCACTGCTGATGAGCGCGTTGAGGTTGGCTCTAATGATTCGGCTGACCCGCTCAAACAATCCCATTGGTCTCTCCCCCTCTCGCAGTTTGACCTAATGCTACCCTCGCCCTCCCGGCGCCTTCCAGGGCCTCTACTCCAGTATAGGGATCCCTGAGGCGAGCCAGAGGGGATCCCGCCTCTTTTTGCATGGGGGTGGGTTGCGTGGCAGCTTTGGCTCTTTTTTGGCTTGCTTGCGCTGGGCTGTGCTGGAATCGAACCAGCGGCTCCCACCGTGTCAAGGTGGTACTCTACCTCTGAGTTAACAGCCCCAATGAATAGGCGTGCCTCTACTGAGAGTCAGTAGTTGATCGTATCACCGAAAAACGCGGCGCGGAAGCCCCCCTCTTGAGCCGTGGGAAGGAAACGGGAAAGGAGGCTTCCGAGTAGCGCAAACGGTGTGTTACTCCAGCCTGGGGCGGAAGGGGGAGGTGGATCCCAACGCGACCAACGGAATTGCCCTATTGAACCAGCCCAGAGGTTCAGGGTTGACTTGCTAGCTGTAGGGCTACAAGGAGCCCCTGGCTGCCGCTTCGCGGAAGCAAGCTATGGCTGTGGGCTCTCCTCTCACCGGACAATCGGCCGCTTTGTGGCATAACCAACCTCTCTTGTAGGACTTTGCCTAGGCTAAAGTTGGCTCCGTCTTTTGCCTGGGTGCTCATCAAGAGCCAAGGAGCAACTACCGTCAGCTCGACGGGAAGTGACGCCTGTGGAGATCCCTCTAGTGGGGTAGTGGAGGTGAACTCTGCTGCTAGCTATGGGTCGTGGAAGCAGGAAGAAAGCGTCAACCTGGAGCAAAAGTCCGCTTTTGTCCGAGGTTGTATGAGTCTTTCAGAGCGGGTAGCTTACAGGCGCCATTCGGCAGACTTAATCAAATTGCGAAAGTCGCGGATCACTGCTTCGCAGCGGTGAAAAAAAACCAGCACCCAGTCCCGTAGCACTTTTTGCTGAGACTCGTCCAGCTCCTTGAGGAGGCCTTTGTAGTGAATTTGGCCACTGCGCTCGATCTCAAACTCGTTGAGCCACTCGGCTAGGGATCCCTGCTGCTCCAGCACTTCCTGTCGGGCTGCCTTCCAGTAGTTGACAATCACCGCCTTGCCCAGATAGCCACTAGCAATCTGGCAGAGACGGTTGAGCGATTGCACGAAAACCTCCACCTTCCTGGGGCTGCCCCTCGCCCCAGGCTGAGTTGTCTCGGGCTGGCTTTCTGTCAAATTGGCGCTGGGCTGGGTGGGGTTGCGAGCAGCCTCTGCCTGGCTGGTCAAAAGGCGAAAGGTAGCTAGGCCCTTCGACGCATCCTGTTGCAGCTCGGCTCGCAGGCGGTTGACGGCCAAGGTGTAAACCGGCATCACCACCTCGTCATTGACTGCCACCAGCAACACCCATTCCGGCCCCAGGGGGTAGACAAAAACCCGCTGCTCGGCAAACTGAAAGTCAAAGTAGTCCAGTCCTGGGGGCATGGTTTGCAAAACCTGAAACAGCCCTTCGGTGAGGGCCTGCTGCTGTCGGCTGTCCAAGTTCTGAAAAGAACGGTAGAAAAAAGGGCGGCCTGTTCGCCTCAGGAGCGCTACCCCCATCACCCCGCGGATGGACAAAAAACTCTCGAGCGTCTCTTTTTCCATGCCCCTTGGGAGCCAACTGGGCCAACACAACTCCTATCCTGGCTCAGATTAGCCGGCACTGGCTGCAGCTAATACTGGCAGCCTAAAAGGCCAGGACGGGGACAACAACCGGCCTCAGAGGAACATCTGTAGCCTGCCCCCTTGCTGCTTCTAAGCTGGCTCTATGCGACTAGGCCTGCCGGAGACCAGAAGTGCCTTTGCCCAAAAATTCCCCAATTCGTTCTATTGCCTCTTCCAGCCGGGATCCCTCTGCCACCAGCGCAAAGCGGACATAGCCTTCGCCGCCGGGGCCAAAGCCTGAGCCTGGCGACAGAGCCACCCCGGTAGCCCGTACCAAGTCTAGACAAAACTGGGCTGAAGAGCCGCGATAGAACTCGGGCAAAGGTGCCCACAGGTACATGGTGGCCTCCGGCAGGGGCACGGGCCAGCCGATGCGGTGCAGAGCGGCCACCGCAAGATCCCGTCGCTTGCGGTATACCTGCCGCCAGTGATCCAAAAAGCTATCGGGAGCCGCCAAGGCCGCTGCTGCTCCCCGCAAGATGCCCTGGTACGGGTGGAAGTCAATGGTGGACTTCACCAACCGCAAGGCTCGGATCAGCTCGCGGCTACCGATGGCATACGCCACCCGGAACCCCCCCATGTGGTAGGACTTGGAGAGGGAAAAGAACTCGATGGTGCGGGTCTTGTCGGGATCCGCCTGCAGCGCCGAGGGAGCCACCTGGCCGTCGAAACGCCAGTCCACGTAGGGAAAGTCGTGCGCCAGCACGATGTTGTACCGCTGGCAAAATTGCAGCGTTTCCTGCCAAAACTCCGGGGTAACGGTGGCAGTGGTGGGGTTGTGGGGATAGCTCAGCACCAATAGCCGCGCCTGGCGGCAGATCTCCTTTGGGATCTCATCCCACTGGGGTAGGAAGCGGCTTTCTGCCCGCAGGGGCAAGTAGTAAGGGATCCCGCCCGCTAGATGGATCCCCCCCACATGGGAGGGATACCCAGGGTCGGTAACCAAGGCAACCTCGCCGGGATTAAGCAAAGCTAGCGGCAGGAGGGCCGTCCCCTGCTGGGATCCAATCAGGGGCAGCACCTCCGTTTCTGGATCGATGACTAGGCCAAACTTCCTCTGGTACCACTGGGCACAGGCGGCGCGAAACTCAGCCGTGTCGTGGAAGAGGGTGTAGCCGTAGGTGGAGGGATCCGCCAAAGCCGCCTGCATGGCTGCCAGCGCTTCTGGAGGCGGGGGCAGATCCGAGGATCCCAGAGACAGGTCGATGACATCCACGCCGGAGCGGCGCGCCTCCCACTTGGCCTGGTCTAGCTGGTCAAAGACATTAGAGCGCAGGGGCTCAAGTCGTTGGGCAAAGGCAGCAAGCATGCAGCAAGTCCAAAGGGGCTAGGGGTTCCTGCCAGCATTGGAAGAGTTGGCTGCAGGCGGTTGCGTGGCCGCCGGGCCGCGATCGAAGATCTCGATGTTCCACTGTCCCCGACCGTTACTCTCAAAGGCGATAAAGCGCCCATCGCCGCTGATGGTGGGGTTGCGCACATCCCCTGGCACCCGGCTGCTGATGTTCTCAACCCGGCGGGTTTCGCGGTCGTAGAGAAAGATCTCCGATTTGCCCAGCGCGTTGGACACATAGACGATGTAGCGCCCATCAGCGCTGATATCGGGCGAACTGGCAGCCACGTCGCTGGAATTAAGCCCGGGCAAGTCTACCAGCCGCTGTTCCACCAGGTCGTAGAGAAAAATGGCCTGACTGCCGCCGCGGGCTGAGGAAAACACCAGGTAGCGACCATCGCCACTGAAAGCGGGCTCCCCATCGGGGAAGATGCTGTTGAGGCCGCTGTTGGTCAAGCTAGAAGGGGGGGTACGAAAACCTGCGGGGCTGCAGCCCAGCAGCCCTAAGCTCAAGCCGGCCAAGCACAGCTTCCCCACCCACCCAACTGGGCTGAACAGAATCCGGCCCTTGGTTAGCATGGCATTGCCTTCCAACCCCTTTCTCCCATCCATCATAGCCAGTTGACAAACTCGGCTTAGGCTAGGGGCCACTCTTTGCCGTTGCTATTGTTATTGTTGAATCTGCCTCTCCGGGGCTGTTTTCCTGCTACTGGCTATGGCTTGCCGCAGCACTCTGCAGGAGGATCTCCATTACCAACAAGCCAAGCGCAGCCTGCGCCAGTGGGTGGCCCAACTGGATCTGCGCCCCCAGGAGATTGCCGGCCTGGAAGGGGAGCTGGAAAACTTGCAAGCCCTGCTGGACAAACTGGAAGCCGAGATCATCCACATTGCCGCCTTCGGCCTGGTGGGGCGGGGCAAGTCCTCCCTGCTCAACGCTCTCCTGGGGGAGCCGGTTTTCGCCACGGGGCCTACCCACGGGACCACCCGCACCCAGCAAGTAGCTGCCTGGAACATCTGCTGGGGAACTCGTCCCCCCTGCTCTTTCCTATCCTCGGCCTCGGTGCAGTCGGTTCAGGTCAGCCACTGGCAGGGATCCCGGCTGGAGCTAATCGACACTCCTGGCCTGGATGAAGTAGACGGCGAGGAGCGGGCGCGACTGGCCCAGGAGGTGGCCGAGCGGGCAGATCTCATCCTCTTCGTGGTCTGCGGAGATCTGACGCGGGTGGAGTTTGAGGCTCTGGCGACGCTGCGGGAGGCGGGCAAGCCCATGCTGCTGGTGTTCAACAAGATCGACCAGTACCCCGAGGCGGATCGCCAGGCCATCTACGACAAGATCCGCAACGAACGGGTGCGGCAGCTTCTTTCCCCTGACGAGGTTGTCATGGTGGCCGCCTCGCCGCGCGTGCCGCGCCTGGTGCAGAAGCCAGATGGCAGCTTTGGCGTGGAGATGGAAAGCGGCCCCCCCCAAGTGGACGCGCTGCGCCTAAAAATCCTAGAAGTCTTGCAGCGGGAAGGGCGCTCCCTGCTAGCCCTCAACGCCCTCCTCTTTGCCGATCGCCTCAACCAGCAGGTCATCGAGCGCAAATTGCAAAGCCGCGCCCAGCAAGCCCAAGATCTCATCGCCGCCGCCGCCCGCACCAAAGCCCTGGCCGTTGCCCTCAACCCCGTTACTCTGCTTGACACCCTGGGGGGGTTGGCTTTGGATGTGGCCCTCATCTTGCGCATGGCCCGCCTCTACGGCTGGCCCCTGACCACCGCCGGTGCCATGCAACTGTTGCAGAAGATTGTCCTCAGCATGCTCAGCCTGGGGGCAGGAGAATGGGTGGCGCTGTTGGGATTGGGATCCCTGAAAACCTTGCTGGGGGGATCCCTGCCCTTTGCTGGCGGACTTTCTCTAGGAGCCTACGGATCAGTGGCCCTGACGCAGGCAGTGATGGCTGGCTTTTCCTGCTACGCCATCGGCGAGGCAGCCCGCCGCTACCTAGCCCAAGGAGCCAGTTGGGGGCCGGAGGGACCCAAAGCCGCCATAGCCCAGATTTTGGCCGATTTGGACGAAGCCTCAATCACCGCCCGCCTTCGCGAGGAGATCCGCACCAAAATCGGCTTGGCCCCCACCTAAACCTCCGCCCTTGACAAGAAGCGCTGAACGACTGAGCAAGGGAGAGGCGTTGGTAGGATAGGGAGTGCTCTCTCTGCCGCCCTTTGCCATGGCAGCTCACACCTTTCAAGATCTAATCCTTCGCTTGCAGCAGTTTTGGGGAGAGCAGGGTTGCCTGATCCTGCAGCCCTACGACCTGGAAAAGGGGGCCGGCACCATGAGCCCCCACACCTTCCTACGCGCCCTAGGGCCGGATCCCTGGCGAGTGGCCTACGTGGAGCCCTGTCGCCGCCCCACTGACGGGCGCTATGGCCAAAACCCTAACCGCTTGCAGCACTACTTTCAGTACCAAGTCCTCCTCAAGCCCTCCCCCGACGACATCCAAGAGGTGTACCTGGAGAGCCTGCGGGCCTTGGGCATCGACCCGGCAGAGCACGACATCCGCTTTGTGGAAGACGACTGGGAATCCCCCACCCTGGGCGCCTGGGGCGTGGGCTGGGAAGTGTGGCTAGATGGCATGGAAATAACCCAGTTCACCTACTTCCAACAAGTGGGCAGCCAGGATTGCCACCCCGTTTCTGTGGAGATTACCTACGGTCTGGAGCGCCTAGCCATGTACCTGCAGGGGGTGGACTCCGTTTTTGACCTCTGCTGGAGTGAGCACCCTTCTCTGGGACGGATTACCTATGGGCAGATCTATTTCCAAAATGAAGTGGAGCAATCCTACTACAACTTTGAGTATTCGAATCCCGAGATGTTGTTGGAGCTGTTTCGGCTCTACGAAGCCGAGGCCAAGCGGCTAATCGAAACCACGCGGCAGAAGCTCCAAGAACAGGCCTTGAGCGATCGGCTGCCGGTGTCGCTGCTTCTGCCTGCCTACGACTACGTGCTCAAGTGCTCCCACACCTTCAACCTGCTCGATGCCCGCGGCGTCATTGCCGTGGCTGAGCGCACTCTCTACATCGGGCGCATCCGCAACCTAGCTCGCCAACTGGCAGAGCTCTACCTCAGCCAGACAGGCCGCTCCCCCTCCAGCCATGCTCTGCCCTAGCTGGAACCTAACTTTTTGCCGGGCTAGGGATCGAAGCCAGGGAACCCTCTTTTGGCTATGATAGGAGATTGACATTAGCCAACTCTGTTCTGGTGCAACTCTTTTTGCGTTAAGCTAATCAACGCTCTTAACCAGTCCACCTGACTATTTTCCGGAGAATTTATGTTTCGATACCCTGTCACACGGGTTTCCATCTTTATCGATGGAAACAATATGTTTTATGCTCAACAAAAAATTGGCTGGTTCTTTGATCCCCGCCGGGTCTTGGATTACTTTGTCAGGTCCCAACCCAACGTCGAGCTAGTCAATGCATTTTGGTACACCGGCATCAAGGATCCCAACGACCAAAGGGCCTTCCGAGACGCCCTGATCAACTTGGGCTATACGGTTCGCACCAAGCTTCTCAAGGAGTATCGGGACGAAGATTCGGGCCGTTACTCCCAGAGGGCCAACCTAGATATCGAAATTGTTATCGATATGTTCAACACGGTCGGTCAATACGACCGGCTCATCCTGTTTAGCGGCGACGGTGATTTCGAGCGGGCCATTGAGTTGTTGCGCTCCAAAAACACTACGATTACAGTTGTCTCCACCGAAGGGATGATTGCCCGCGAGCTGCGCAACGCCACCGACCGCTACATCGACCTCAACGACATTCGCCCCTACATTGAAAAGTTGGACAAGTAGTCTTTGAGGATGGGGGCAGACAGGGCAAGGAGCTAGAGGTCAGCGAGCATTGCCCCGCCGGCCCAGCTCGCAGAGGCCACCGCCAACACAGGCGATAAGACCCCAGGAGACGGCCCAGCTTTTGCCCAAAGAGATCTCGGTTAAAGCCACCACCACCGCTGCTGCCAGCAAGAAAGGGACGACGCTGAGCAAAGAGGCCAGAGCTCCGCTGGGATCCCAGGGCAATTGCTTTTCCCAGTGCTCCTGCAGCTTTTGATGCAGTGGCGACAATCCGCTCTGAAAGACTTATACAACGCTGGACAAAAGCGGACTTTTGCTCCAGGT
>NZ_JANSHR010000051.1:0-21082 GCF_047461675.1 Synechococcus sp. R70.1 | reverse complement strand
GCTAGGGTTCTCCTCTAGTCCTTGATTCACCGGACAATTGGCCACTTTGTGGCATAACCAACCTTCTGCCTTGACGTAGATGGGCTGAGCTAGTAGTCTTGCAAGTACATCTTTTCTGGTAGGCACTTTGCCTAGGCTAAAGTTGGCTCCGTCTTTAGCCGGTGTGCCTTATGGGGGCAAGGAGCAACTACCTGCAGCTTGCGGGGAAGTCACGCCTGTGGAGATCCCTCTGGCGGGGTGGTAGGGGTGGACTCTGCCACTAGCCATGGGTCGCTGAAGCAGGAAGAAAGGCTCAACGCCGAGCGAAAGTCTGCTTTTGCCCGGGGTTGTATAAGTCTTTCAGAGCGGCCTCAGCAAGTCGGCCCCTCCCCTCCCCGGCAGTAGCAAGGGTTTCATGGGCTCTGGAGTGGGAAGGGCAGGGGCAGCCTTCAAGTCGGGAGGAATGTACAGAGGCTTGGGATCGGGATCCCCGCCAAAGGCCAGCACAAGGGCCCGCAGCAGGGCTTGACGTTGCTGGCGGCTCAAAGATTGCACAACGGCTTTGTCCCGAGTGTAGGGGTTGACTGTAAGACGGTTAGCCCCAGGGTACTGTTGGGCAACCATTGGCTCGTTGGCATCGCAATAGTCAGCCAGTGTCAGTTGCCAATCAAAGCGATCAGTGGGGGAACGCCCAGCCACCTGCAGGTGATAGAGCATCATCCGGCGCACCAAGGTATCTTCTTCAGGCCGGGGGCCGCCGTCATTGGGGTTAATGGGAGTGTAGGTGTTTTCCAGCGGCAGATCCGGCAGGGCCTCATACACCCGCCGCGCCGCGTCAGGGATTAGCCGCAACTGGGCATAGGCAGGCCCCGCTTCTAGCAAAAAGGCAGCGGTGATGCCCAGCCACCCTTGCAAAAAAATTTGTTTCCTCATCCTGCTTGCCCCAAAACTAGTCGATGCTCAATCCATCCACCACTTGGGGTTGAGGACGCGGCTTGAGGGGGGCAGAGTGAGCGAGGCGCTCCTGTTGGCGGTGCTTTCGGAAGTAACCCTGCCAGTGGCTAAGGACATCGAGGGTGTCGCCTCCATGCCGAGTGTAGCGCTGCCGCACCTTGCACAGGACAGGGGTATTGACGCATACGCCAGAGACGATCACCTGCCCTCTACTTAAAGCGGGTAGTTCTTGGAGGAGATCCCGGCCAGCAGCCTCGACGCTATGGCGCAAGTTTTCCTGATCGGCAGGGTTGACAATTCGCATCAAAAACTGGCTCATGCACTGCGACAGGATATCTGAATCTAGCTTACCGGGTCGTTGCGTGATCAGCCCTACCCCCAGCCCAAACTTGCGTCCTTCGCTAAGAATAGTGCGCAACACTTGTTTACAACGAGAAGGCTCATGCGCGGGAGCAAAGCGATGCGCTTCCTCTAGCAAAATAAAAACAGGATAAGGCAGGTAGTTCTCATCTCCTGGCTGAATTTTGCCCTTTTCGGTGTTGATGCGGGCATGGTTAGCCTGGCGCAAAATAGCAGCGGCGATAACTTGCTGTTCTTCTTGGCTGATTTCGTGCATCTGGAGAATGGTTACTTGACCCGGCTCAAATAGATCCCTAGGAGCCAGGTGCTCTACGTTACTAAAGTAAGGGGAGCGAGCAATTTGTTCCAGCTTCCACTCCAAAGCAGGGGCCGAGGATCCTTGGGAGCCGTCTTCTCTGGAGTCTGCTTCGTTGACGGCCTCGATCAGATCCTGAATTGTCCAGTGCAGTGGATCAAACTGAGTAACCTTGCGGAAGGCTTTCTCCAGAAAAGATTTCTGTCGCTCGGTGGTCTCTGGAAGCAGAGCAAGGATGTCAAAAAATTTGAGAGAAGACACCCGAATCTTAATTTCCTGAGGAGAAAGAACCTTGACCCTAGGTCTGTAGCCATCTTCCCCTACAAACCTGGGATGAGACTGCATTTCCGCTAAAGTGTGGTATTCTCCATGCGGATCAAAAATTAGGACAGCAGCGCGATTTTTGGGCAACATCAGCTCTTCCACCAAAACCGCTGCTGTGTAGGATTTGCCGGAGCCGGTTCCTGCTAAAATGGCTAGATGAGTGCTGACCATTTCCTTGACATCCAGAACCACAGGAACTGCTCCTTCCTCGCGCAGTAGCAGACTGCCCAAATGGGCCCCCCCAACTGCTGTTTCCTCCCGCTTGTTCAAGACGGATTTCAAAAGCTGATTGGAAGCCAAAAAGACCTTAGCGCCCGGCTCCGGGGAGCGGCGGGGGTTAACAAAGCCCATAGCCCGATCGAAATAGCCGATGACTTCGACGGTTACAGCGTAGATCTCCGGGTTGGGATGGGTAAAGCCAACTAGGGCCACAATGGTGCTGGGATCGATCTCCGTGTCGGCAAAGATGCGGTCGGGGATGTGATCCAAAAGCTGAACTTGTCTAATTTTACCCAAGATCTTTAGAGGTTGGGACTGAGAATCTCGCACCTCGTAATAGACAAAATCGCCCACCTTTACCGCTTGGGTATTGGAGGTAATAAACACATATTGGTTGGAGGTCTCGCCAGGGCCTTTGACGGTGCCGATCACCTCCGGAGTATCCTCCGCCGGGAAAGAGGGGCTTTCTCTAGGGCGACCATTGGAAGTGTCCAGAGTTTTTTGGTTCATCGGCGTATCGCTCCTACGGTTATTTTCCAAGCCAGTTCCTTGCTTAAAATTTGCAGAGCTCGTCGCTGGGCGGGGTCAGAAAACATAGGTATGATATCGTTTAAGACTTGATAGACAAGGTGGTTGGCAAAATTACCACCGCTGCTTAAGAGCAGTCCATAGTACGAAAATTGGGTTTGGCCTTGAGGGTTGAGATGAAAGCGTAGAATTTCCTCCTGGCTCATGCGAAAGACAGGCGTGTTGACAGGCACCACTACGCGCGGGATCCCTTGCCAGCCACAACCCCTTTCTTCGTCCAAAGCTCCTATGAGGATTACCGAAAGTAATGTACGCACCTCATTTTGCAAATCAGGAGAGAAATAAGGATCCGGCTGGCTGGAAAGACGGGGCCCAGCGTTAGGAAACATGGGGTTTAAAATCTGACTGTTGTAAACTAAGCCCACAGCCCAGTGCCGTTGGTTGCTTTCCAGCTTGACAAAGCTGCCAAAGCCATAGTCTTCAGGGGAGGGAGGGTTTTTGACCTCTAGAGCATCATCCACCTGTACCACGTAGTCGCAGTGACTGTTGGAGCGAACCACCTTGCCCAGTCTCATCAGATCCGTCTCCGCTGCAGCTTGCTAAGGGTTTTCCGCGATAGCCGGAGGTTAAGCTTCTCGCGGCTGGCCCACTCCTGCATTAGGCGCAAGAAAAGGTTGCGATCTTCATTGCGGATAACGGCCACCTGATCTGCCGTCTCCAGTACATACGGGTAGCCTCGGCCAATAATTACCTCACAGCGTACCAAATCTACCAGCCAGTCCAACAGGCCTGCCTCGTAAACCCAAACGGGGATCTCTAGTCGAGCTGGAAAGTTCTCGTTAGTGGTGCGTAGGTAAACAAACCCCACTCGCCTTTGCATTTCCTGGTAGCGGCTGAGGATCCCCTCTTGAGGATTGAGAACGCCACTGCAGGCACAGACAAAGAAAGGGGTTCGGTCTCCCCACTCTAACCAGGAGCTAAGGAGCTGCGCATCGTGTAGGTAGGGAGCTTCGGGAAGATCAAAGCAGTGCCTTAGCAGCGTTACCAAATCCGAGCTGTATGTAGTGTCAATGTAAGCTACAACAGGGATCCGGTTTTGCTCACTAGCCCGCAGTACCTGTAACAAACACTCCACATAGAAGTCTTGACTCTTAGCATCAAGAGTTTCAGCAAAGGTAGCCACCAATACCCCATCCAAGAAGGCTAGTTTTTGGGATCCAGGTCGAGATTGCCAAATATATTCGGCAACTTTTTCTGTTTCCATCTGAAAGCGGCGCCTGTTGACGATACTCTCTTTGGGCTCGCCGCTACTTCCCGCTTCCAAATCTCTTGGCGTTAGCACATCGACCTGAATATCCTTTTGGTATAGGCCCTGGTCGCAGTGATAGTTCTCATACCAGCCAATCTGCACTAGGGCTACCGGTATTGACAAATCTTTGCTGGGGTAGATTTGGGATCCATCTACTGCAAAGGTAGGGATGTTTTTAATAACTGGTCTTGCCCATTCATAGCTTTCTTCATAGCTATTCCACTTTTGCTTAAAAGGGACTGTCCAGCTGGAGTAAAGATCCCATTCCTGAGTAGGCAAGGCACCTGGGAAAGCCAATCGAGCTACTCTTTCAGCAATCTTTGCGCTTGACCACTGGCATAATTTCTCCATCGCCTGGCGGTACCACTCTCGGCGCTCTGAAAGCCCTCGATCGAAAGTAGCGAAAGCCTCGCGCTTCTGCCGTAAAACAGCCAGCACCCGGTCAGCTCTAAAAACCATGACTGTCATTCCTCCTCATCATCCGGAGTGCCTTTCCACGCGAATGATGTTTTCTGTTACTTGCTCAAAGGTGTTGTCATGGCTGATTACAAATAGCTGCTCAAAGGAACGCAAGTTGGTAATGGCTTCCGCTAGTCGCTGGCGGCGCTGGGCATCCATGTTGGCAGTAGGCTCGTCAAAAAAGGCAATGTCTAACTGTCCCAGTACCTTGAGCAAAGCTAAGCGAACAGCTAGAGCTGCCGACATTTGCTCTCCTCCAGAAAGGCTGGCAAAACGTCGCTTGGCTCCCCCTCTTTCTTGGATGCGAATCTCATAGTCGGGCTCCCAAGTAAGGCTGACATCAGAGCGGTTGAGAATCTCGCGAAAGAGGTGATCGGCAACAATGTTGATCTGTTGCAGGTAGTACTGGGCAATTTGAGGACCGGCTTTTTTGTAGGTATCTCGACCAAACTTAATGAAGCGGTGCAGCCGCTCTTTTTCAGCTCTTTCCACCTCAGCTTGCTTTAAGGCTTGCTTCACCTGTTCCAGTTGCTGCAGTCTCTCCCGGATTTTCTGCAACTGCGAGGAAAGGCTTTCCAGTCGAGCTTGGGCTTTGGCTTTTTGGATTTCGGTAGACTGCAAAAGGGATCGAAGATGTTGGTGCTCCTGCTGCTGGTAGAGGGAAGTTAGCGGATCCAGCTTTGCCTGCAGTTGAGCTAGTTGAGTTTGCAACTCTTGCTGTTGGGCCTTGAGCTCGGCTAGTTTTTGTTCCCGCTCGGTTAGCAATTTGGCAATAGGCTCCGCCCGTAGGTAGCGTTCGTGATCTAAGCGGTATCTTTCGCGTTCTTCTTGTAGGGATCCCAGCTCCTGCTCCAGGTGTTCAGTTTGGGACAGGGCTTCTTCAAGAGGTTGGAGCACTGCCTCTAAGTCCCGGATTTGCTGAAGGTAGCCGGCTTGCAGGCCTAGGTACTGCTCCTCCAGCTTAAGCTCTGCCTTTAGCCACTCAGCTTGGCTTCTGGGATCCCCTAGTTCCCTTAAAGTTTCAGCAGTTTTCGCAACTTGGGCTTGCAGGTAATCTTTGGAGCCTTCTATCTGTTCCCAACGGTCAATCTGGGCTTGCTTTTCTTGCTTAGCTTTCTGTATTTGGTCTAAGACTAGCTGAGCTGCTTGAAGTTCATCTTGGCGCTGGGGCAAGCTTTGGGCTAGAAGCTGCATGCGAATAAAAGTTTCATAGCCGTCGCGGTGGCGCCTCTGTTCCTCCTGCAAAGCAATGATCTTTTCATCCAGATCCAAAAGAGGATTGAGGTCCTGTTCTAGAGTTTGAATCTGCTGCTGAAGCTGATGAACCTGATTCTCAATCCGCTGATACTCTTGCTCTACTTGTGGCTTGTGGCTGAGCTCCCTTTCTAGGCGCTGGAGCTGGCTTTTGGGATCTCCCAATGCCTGGAGAGCCTGTCCAATTTCCTGGTGTTGCCGGAGAAAGTTGTGCTCAGCCTCAAGGCTCCACTGAAGATCCTCAATTTTGCGTTGCCGTTCGTTTTGCAAGTGTGTCAATTGCTCAATTTGAGCCTCCAGCTCAGGGATCTGGGCAGTCAAGCCAATTAGGGGCTGCAGGGCCTTGAGCTGCCTCTGGATGTCAGCCAGTTGCTGGCGCAGTTGAGTCTCATCTGTTTGTGGGGCAAGATCCTGAAGGATTTGGTGGATTGACTGCAGCAAACGTTGGTTCAGAACCAAAGACTGATACAGGACTTCCGGGAGCTGCTGCCATAGGGCCTGAAACTGAGGGTAGTTGCGTTGGTAGACAGCTAGCTCTTGGATAAGCTCCTGGAGGCGGCGATGGCACTCGGTAAGTTGGCAAGAGCTTTCCTCAAAAAGGTCTTTCAGCTCTTGTTGAAACTGCCGTGCTGCTGCGATGCGGCTTAGCTGAGTTTGCAGCCGTTCTCGTTGAGCCTCTAGCCTGGGTAGGCTGGCTAGTCGCTCCAGGTCGGCCTGTCGTTGTTGAAGCTGCTGCTGCAGGTGTTCCAGTTGGGTGCGGGCCTGCTCCCGCTCTCTCTCTTGTTGTTTAAGTTCAAGGCGCAAGGTCTGAAAGTAGGCTAGCTTTTGGCTAATTTGGTTATAACGTTGTTCCAATTCAGTCTGCCTTTGGCAGAGAGCTTGCAAGGAAAGCCTATCGGCTTCCATTTTCTGCAAAAGCTGAAGCTGTTGCTGATATTCGGATCCGCGCAACTGTAGCTGGTGAAGATGCTGCCTCAGCGCTTCCCGCTGGGCCATTAGAGTTTGTCGGATCCCTCGTAGCTTTTCTTGCTCGACAATGAGGTTTTCCAGCTCTAGATAGCGCCTATAGGCTGGTTGATGCTGTTGACAAATGATCTGGGCTTGCTCCGCTTCTTGAACTCGGCTCTGTAGGAGTTGACACCATTCAGCTTGGGCTGACCACTTTCCTTGTAGTTGTTCCCATTCCTGGTATAGCTGTAGCAAGGTATTGAGCTGCTGAGTCCAGCGGTCTTGTTGGCGCTCCAGCTCTTCCTGGAGCTGAATTTTGGGCGCAAGATCTTCTAGCTCCTGTTTCCAGCGCTGTAGCTGGCTTAGTTTTTCCTGAAGTCTTGCCAGTTGATTCTCAATATTCTGCTTTTGCAAGAGTAGGTTCTCTCGCTGCCTTAGCCACTCCAAGCGCTGCTGCTGTTGCTTTTCCAACTCCCGCAGCTGAGCCTCTATGGCTAGGAAGCGCTGGGCCCCTGCTCGAGATTGTTCTTGCTCTGCTCGAGCTTGCTTGGCTTCTGCCCATAGCTTTTCTGCTTGCTCAAGGGATAGATTTAGTAGCGATCTCTTTTGCTCCAGTTGAACAATTTGCTGCTCAAGTGTTTGGATTTGCTCAAGCAGCTTCTCTAGGTGTTCAAGCTTCTGCCTAGTTTCACTTAGGGTATGGATGCATTGATTGAGATGTGTTCGCCAGTAGTTTGACTCTCGCTCAATCTCTTGCTGTTCTGATTGGAGCAGATCCCAGTCTTGCAGTTGTTGATGAAGCAGCTCGATTCGGTGCTTAACAGCCTGAACCTGTGCCTCACTGTATTTTTCAACCGTCTGCAAATCCTTAGCAACCTGCTGATATTCTTCTACCTTCAAGATACGGTCGAAGACTTCTTTTCGTTCTTTGCTTGTTTTGAGAAAGTCTGCTGTAAATGTACCCTGAGGCACACCGATAGTTGTAGCAAACAGCCGTGCTAAATCTGTACCCGCGGGCACTCCCAAGTGTTGCCTTAGCCAAGCCAGTACATCGGTTTTGCGTTCGCAGTCTAGGCGCTGCTTGAGCTGGGGGTCAAAGAGGCGATAGCCCTGGGCTACACTGCGGCGGACACTGTAGGTGCGCTGATCCCATTTCGAGACAAACTGTACAGTGGCCACCGCATCGTTGGCGCCTGTGCGAATCAGCTCCTCTTGGTTGTAGGGACAGTAGTCAAACAGAACCCAAGCAATAGCCTCCAGAATGCTGGTTTTTCCGGCTCCGTTTTCTCCACAGATAGCGTTGATGCCGGGTTCAAATTCAAAGACAGCTTCCTCGTAGGCCTTAAAGTTCTGGAGAGCTACCGAGAGGATCCGCATGATCAGTCTTCTTCTCCTACAAAGGCTCCGCTCAGGCGGGTGTATATCTCTGCCTCGCTTTGTCCCTCCAAGACTCTTTCTTTGAGATCCAAAAGCAGCTGCGCCAGCTCCTTGCTCCGCTTCCGGTAGTGGGCATGACTGCTCAGCAGATCCCTATAGATTTTCTCTTCAACTTGGAGCCTTTGCTCTTCTTCAAGGGAAAGAGCGGCCGAGCCAATCTCAAGAGAATTGGCCTCGAAACGAAACAGGACAACCAGGGCACCAGTAAGCTGCTGAATTTGCCGTTGCAGAGCTCGGCTATCCAGCTCGTGCTTGGCAAAGCCCACCTGGCCTACCAGCCGCAACTCTACCAGCGGCTCTGGCCCGTCGCCTGGCGGCCCAACTTCCTTGGCCATGGCAAGGGCTGCTGCAGCAATTTCGGCAGGCGTTTCTCGACCCTTAGCCTCGAGGTAGAGTCGCTGACAGGGTCTTTGGTAGTAATCCTGCACCAGCTCTGCCTGGGGCGGTCCCTCTCCCCAGCGGACGCGATAAGCCCCTCGCGGAAGGTCCCATTCAGCAGTACTGGTGGCCTCCAGCGATCCTGGATTGAAGATCCAGCCTTCTTCTGCATAGCTTTTGTGGATATGTCCCAAGGCTAGATAGCCCACCCCCACCTCCCGTAGAGGCAGGAGATCCCGGTAGCGCAAGGCGCCCTGGTAGCGGGCAATTTGCCCTTCCAGTCCGTGGTGGAACATCAACACCACCCGCTCGGGGCCAGGAGGCAACTGCCGAATAGCTGCCGCCAACTGCTCAATGGACTTGGGAGCCGCTGACCCGTACCACTGGGAGCCGATGACCCGCACCCCACAGGGGAGATCTAAGTAGCTACCCCGCCTGTCTGACCAGGGGTGCAGCTCCAGGCCCTGTTCCCCTTCCTCTGGCTCCAGCAAAATGAGCTCTCCATGATCGGCCAAGTAGCGCAGCCAACTGGTCTTGACACCATAGGGGCGACTGTCGTGGTTGCCCTCGATGGCCAAAACCGGGATCCCTGCCTGCTTCAGCTCCCGCAAGACAAGCTGGGCTTGGTTGAGAACCCCCGGCTGAATTTGTCGATGCTCAAACAGGTCGCCAGCAATGAGGACAAAGTCTACCCGCTTCTGAATGGCATGGCGGCGCACCACATCCCGAAAGGCCAAGAAAAAATCTTTGCTCCGTTCTGGACTGTCGTAGCGGTCGCAGCCCAGATGCACATCGGCCAAATGCAAAAAGGTGCAGGTAGAAGTGGCCATCGCCAGAGCTTGTCAGCAAATTGCTCACAGTTTAGCAAACGGATCTTGAGGGATCCCTGCCCCGCAATTTTCGACTTCGCGCCGCTGGAGTAGGCACTGCCCTTCTGCTGCCAGACCGCGATTTAGAACCAGATTTACAGGAGGCTAAACGACCTTGCTGGGCTAGCCACTGAAACTGAGTGATCCAGCCGGGCCAGCTCTTTCTGCAAGCTGAAAGTCCGTTACACAACTATGCGAAGGAGAGATCCCCAGCCTGCCGTAATCCCTCAGGTGGGAGGGGATGCCTGGCTCCTGAGTTTAATTATTGTGAAGCGACAGGGGGTTTACAGAGGCTGACCTATAATGCCAGGTAAGTCCCGCCCAGGGGAGAATCCCCAGTTTTGCTAGGGCGGGGGTGCTTCGTTCCTGGTCGCAAGAGAGGAGTTCTTGATGACAACTACACCTAAGGAGCGAGAGCCGAAAGTCAAGGTTTCGGTTGATATCGATCCAGTTCCCACCTCATTTGAGAAATGGGCCAAGCCAGGGCACTTCGATCGCAGCCTGGCGCGAGGGCCCAAGACCACGACCTGGATCTGGAACCTGCATGCTCTTGCCCATGACTTCGACAGTCACACCAGCGACTTAGAAGACATCTCTCGCAAGATCTTTTCGGCGCACTTCGGCCACCTGGCGGTGGTCTTCGTTTGGCTGAGCGGCATGTACTACCACGGCGCTCAGTTTTCCAACTACTCCGCTTGGCTGGCTGATCCCATCAATGTCAAGCCCAGCGCCCAGGTAGTCTGGCCCATTTTTGGCCAGGAGATCCTCAACGGCGATGTGGGCGGCGGCTTTGAAGGGATCCGCATCACGTCGGGCCTCTTTCACCTCTGGCGGGCTGCCGGCATCACCAATGAGTTTCAGCTCCTGGTGACGGCCATTGGCGGCTTGGTGATGGCCGCCCTCTGCCTGTTTGCTGGCTGGTTCCACTACCACAAGCGGGCTCCCAAGCTGGAGTGGTTCCAAAACGTGGAGTCGATGCTCAACCACCACCTGGCGGGCCTGCTGGGGCTAGGTGCGCTGGCCTGGGCTGGTCACCAAATCCACGTGGCCATTCCCATCAACAAGATGTTGGATGCCGGCGTGCCGGCGGCCCAGATCCCTCTGCCCCATGAATTCATCCTCAAGCCGGCCCTGATGAAGGAGATGTTCCCCAGCGTGGATTGGGGCTTCTTCAGCGGGGTGGTGCCTTTCTTTACCTTGGACTGGGGCAAGTACGCGGAGTTCCTCACCTTCAAGGGTGGTCTGGATCCGCAAACGGGCGCCCTCTGGCTGACGGATCAGGCCCACCACCACCTGGCCATCGCCGTGCTCTTTATCGTGGCTGGCCACATGTACCGCACCAACTGGGGCATTGGCCACTCCATTAAGGAGATCCTGGAAGCCCACAAGGGCCCCTACACGGGCGAGGGCCACAAGGGTCTGTACGAAGTGCTAACCACCTCTTGGCACGCCCAACTGGCCATCAACCTGGCCATGGTGGGATCCCTGAGCATCATCGTGGCCCAGCACATGTACGCCATGAACCCCTACCCCTACATGGGCATTGACTACGCCACCCAGATCTCCCTGTTTACCCACCACATGTGGATAGGGGGCCTGTTTATCGTTGGCGGCGCTGCCCACGGGGCCATCTACATGGTTCGCGATTATGACCCGGCGGTGAACCGCAACAATGTCTTGGATCGGGTGATCCGCCACCGCGACGCCATCATCAGCCACCTGAACTGGGTGTGCCTGTTCCTAGGCTTCCACGCCTTCGGCTTCTACGTTCACAACGACACGATGCAGGCCCTGGGCCGTCCGCAGGACATGTTCTCGGATACAGGCATCCAGCTGCAGCCCATTTTTGCCCAGTGGATTCAATCGCTGCACACCAAGGCCATCGCTAGCACTGCTCCCTATGTGGGCGCTTCGGTAAGCCCCATCTTTGGGGGTGATGTGGTGGCTGTGGGTGGCAAGGTGTCCATGATGCCGATGGTGCTGGGCACGGCGGACTTCATGGTTCACCACATTCACGCCATGACCATCCACATCACGGTGCTGATCCTGCTCAAGGGGGTGCTGTTTGCCCGCTCTTCTCGCCTGATCCCCGATAAGGCCAAGCTGGGCTTCCGCTTCCCCTGCGATGGCCCGGGCCGCGGCGGCACTTGCCAAGTCTCCGCTTGGGATCACGTGTTCCTGGGGCTGTTCTGGATGTACAACTGCATCTCGATCGTGATCTTCCACTTCAGTTGGAAGATGCAGAGCGACATCTGGGGCACCGTCAACCCGGACGGCACGATTGAGCACATCACCGGAGGCAACTTTGCGGCCAGCGCTATCAACATCAACGGCTGGTTGCGGGACTTCCTGTGGGCCCAATCGGTGCAGGTGATCAACTCCTATGGCTCGGCGCTGTCGGCCTATGGACTGCTCTTCTTGGGCGCCCACTTCGTCTGGGCCTTCAGCTTAATGTTCCTGTTCAGCGGCCGTGGCTACTGGCAGGAGCTGATCGAGTCCATCGTCTGGGCCCATAACAAACTGAAAGTTGCTCCGGCCATTCAACCTCGCGCCCTCAGCATCATCCAGGGGCGGGCGGTCGGTGTGGCCCACTACCTGCTGGGCGGAATCGTGACCACTTGGGCGTTCTTCCTGGCACGGTTTGCCGCACTCGGCTAAGGCAAGGAGGAAGAGACAATCATGACCACTGCAACTCGTTTTCCCCAATTCAGCCAAGACCTGGCTAGCGATCCCACTACTCGACGTCTGTGGTATGGCATTGCCACCGCCCACGACTTCGAGACCCACGATGGCATGACAGAGGAGCGGCTCTACCAAAAGCTGTTTGCCACTCACTTCGGCCATCTGGCGATCATCTTCCTGTGGGCCTCTGGCAACGTCTTCCACATCGCCTGGCAGGGCAACTATGAGCAATGGGTGGCCAACCCCACCGGCGTCACGCCTATTGCCCACGCCATTTGGGATCCCCACTTTGGCAAGGCGGCAGTGGAGGCCTTCACCCAACCTGGTGGCGGTGGCCCTGTGAATGCTGCCTACTCTGGCCTCTATTACTGGTTCAACACCATTGGCCTACGCACCAACGGCGATCTCTACGCCGGCGCCATTGGCCTACTGCTACTAGCAGCGGTGTTCCTGTTTGCTGGCTGGCTGCACCTACAGCCTCGCTTCCGCCCCAGCCTGAGCTGGTTTAAGAACGCCGAAGCCCGTCTCAACCACCACCTGGCCGGCCTGTTTGGCGTCAGCTCCTTGGCTTGGGCGGGCCACCTGATCCATGTGGCCATCCCCGAGTCCCGCGGTCAGCACGTAGGTTGGGACAACTTCCTCACCACCCTGCCCCACCCAGCAGGCCTAAAGCCTTTCTTCACCCTCAACTGGGGGGTGTACGCCCAGAACCCGGACACGGCCAACCACGTCTGGGGCACCGCAGAAGGGGCAGGGACGGCCATCCTTACCTTCTTGGGCGGCTTCAACCCCAACACCCAGTCTCTGTGGCTGACGGACATGGCCCACCACCACCTGGCCATTGCGGTGATCTTCATCGTGGCTGGGCACATGTATCGCACCAACTGGGGTATTGGCCACAGCATCCGCGAGATCCTGGGCGCCCATAACCCACCCAAGAACACTCCCTTTGGGGGCCTGTTGGGCGAAGGGCACAAGGGCCTCTACGATACGGTCAACAACTCCCTGCACTTCCAATTGGCACTGGCTCTGGCCTGCTTGGGGGTGGTGACCTCGCTGGTGGCCCAGCACATGTACGCCCTCAACCCCTATGTGTTCATGTCCATGGATCACACCACGGAGGCGGCTCTCTACACCCATCACCAGTACATTGCTGGCTTTTTGATGGTAGGAGCTTTTGCTCACGGAGCCATTTTCCTGGTGCGGGACTACGATCCCGAGGCCAACAAGAACAACGTGCTGGCGCGGGTGCTGGATCACAAGGAGGCGATCATCTCCCACCTGAGCTGGGTGTCGCTGTTCTTGGGCTTCCACACGCTGGGGCTGTACGTCCACAACGACGTCATGCAGGCCTTTGGCACGCCGGAGAAGCAGATCCTGATCGAGCCGGTGTTTGCCCAGTTCATCCAGGCCTCCCACGGCAAGATGCTCTATGGCATGAACGTGCTGTTGTCGGATCCCAACAGCATTGCCTCCACTGCTTGGCCCAACCACGGCAACGTGTGGCTGCCAGGCTGGCTGCAAGCCATTAACGACCCCAATGGGTTCCTCTTCCTGCCTATTGGCCCTGGGGACTTCCTGGTGCACCACGCCATTGCCCTAGGCCTGCACACTACCACGTTGATTCTGGTCAAAGGGGCGCTGGATGCTCGCGGCTCTAAGCTGATGCCGGACAAAAAAGACTTCGGCTACAGCTTCCCCTGCGATGGGCCGGGCCGGGGCGGCACCTGCGACATCTCGGCCTGGGATGCTTTCTACCTGGCCATGTTCTGGATGCTGAACACCATTGGCTGGGTCACCTTCTACTGGCACTGGAAGCACCTGGGGATCTGGAGCGGCAACACTGCCCAGTTCAACGAGAACTCCACCTACCTCATGGGCTGGCTGCGGGACTACCTCTGGGCCAACTCCGCTCAGTTGATCAACGGCTACAACCCCTACGGGATGAACAACCTGTCGGTTTGGGCCTGGATGTTCCTGTTCGGCCACCTGGTGTGGGCCACGGGGTTCATGTTCCTCATCTCCTGGCGCGGCTACTGGCAAGAGCTGATCGAGACCTTGGTGTGGGCGCATGAGCGCACTCCCTTGGCTAACTTGATCCGCTGGAAGGATAAGCCAGTGGCCCTGTCGATTGTGCAAGGGCGCTTGGTGGGTCTAGCCCACTTCACAGTGGGGTATGTGCTGACCTACGCGGCTTTCCTCATTGCCTCGACAGCTTCCTTGTCGGGCTAACTGCCTAGCTAAAGCAACTCCAGGGATCCCTATAAGTGGGATCCCTTTTTTACTGCTCGAACCTTGGATAGGAACTCGGCCAAGCTTTACATGGACTCGGGGGCACTTAGGCCGAGGATGCCAGTGAGCACGTTAAACAAGACCTGCCGCGTAGCTTGCACTAGTTGAATGCGGGCTTGCGCCAAGAGGGGATCCTCTTTCAAGAGAGGTAAAATGCGGCAGTTGTCGTAAAACTTGTTGAAATCGGCAGCAACGGCTTCTGCATAGCGGATGATTTTATGCGGGGCGCGCTCCTCGGCAGCGGCAATCAGCTCATCCGGCAGAGCCAACAGGCGCAACAGCAAGGCTCGCTCTTCGGGTTCTCTGTAGGGCAGTCTTCGTTGCTCCGTCAGGGCAACTTCGTCAGTTAGTTTCACTTTTTCTTCCTCCTGTAACCGCCGCAACAGGGTACAGCAGCGGGCGTGGCTGTAGTGGACATAAACCACTGGGTTATCGAAAGTTTGCTTGACAGCTAAATCCAAATCAAAGTGGATGGGACTGTCCATGCTGCTGCTGAGCAAAAACCAGCGCGCTGCGTCGACCCCCACGCCAATTTCTGGATCTTCGATGAGATCGTTTAGCGAAACAAAATTGCCAGTGCGCTTGGACATGCGCACTTCGACCTTCTCTCCAGTTTCCGGGTCAGCTTTAAACAACTTGACAAATTGGCCAATCAGGATTTCCAGCTTCACCTCTGGGTTGAAGGCCGCCACCGCTGCCCTCAGGCGACCAATATAGCCATGGTGATCCGAGCCAAGGATGTTGATCAGCCGCTGGTAGCCCCGCCGGACCTTGTCGCGGTGGTAAGCGATATCAGCCGCTAGGTAGGTAAACGAGCCATCAGCCTTCTGCACCACCCGATCCTTGTCGTCGCCAAATTCTTGGGTTTTGAAGTAAACGGCCTCCTCGGCCCCTAGCTTGGGATCCTCGCCTCGCGGCGCTCTAGCCCTATAGAGAAAACCGCGCTCTTGCAGCTCTTGCAAAGCCTGCTGGATAGCGCTCAGGCCCGTCTGGGGATCTGGCGTATGCAAGCAGCGCTCGCTAAACCAGTGATCGAACTCGGTGCGCAACTGCTGTAGGGTCTGCTTTTGCCAGGCCAGGATTTCCTCATAAGCAAACTCTATGTATTCCTCTAGGCTGGCTGGCAGAGGGCGGATCCCAGCCTGCACTTGCTCCAGCAGCCGCCGGGCAATATCGATCAAGTAACTGCCGTGATAGCCGTCCTCTGGCAGAGCCACTTCTTCGCCCTGGAGTTGCCGCACCCGCACCTCTAGAGACTGACCTAAGAGCCGCATCTGATTGCCGGCATCGTTAATGTAGAACTCCCGCTCCACTTGGTGGCCTGTCCAGCGCAGCAGGTTAGCCAGGGTGGAGCCAACCGCCGCCCAGCGGCCATGCCCTACGTGCAGCGGCCCTGTTGGGTTGGCGGAAACATATTCCAGCAAAATGCGCTCGGGATGGGGGGTAGCTGTTTTGCCAAAGTCCTCCCCCAACCTCAACAACTCTTGCAGTCGCCTGGCCAAAAAGGGATCCCCAAGCCGAAAGTTGAGGTACCCTCCCCCTGCCACTTCAGTTTCAATATCCGGCAAATCCAGGTGTTTTTGCAGGGTTTGAGCGATCTGAGCCGGCGCTAGGCGGCAGAGCTTGGCCATTCCCAAGGGAGTGGGACAGGCGTAATCGCCATAGCGAGGATCGCTGGGGATCTGAACAACTGGCACCACGCCGGCTGCCTGCTCGGGAGTCAAGGACCCCAGTTGCCCTGCTGCGGCTGCCTGTTGAATGCTTTCGGCTACGGCAGCGGTGAGAAAGCGAATCAGGGAGGTAGATAGAGACTGAGTGACCATGGTTGAGGGTACCAAGACAACTCTGCGAAAGCTCAACTGGGCACCAGCGTGTCTCTTGATTTTGACACAACTGCCTCCTCTCTGCTCCAGCCGGCCTGGTTCTAGGGAGTGAAGACCAAAATCCTAGTGTCTCGAGGATGGCAATTTCCAACGGATGAGAGCAGTCTGCCTTGCCGCGAAGCAGTTGCGGCTACACCTCTGGTTTTGATTGCCCTGCGCTGCGCAAGAGGCGTTCAGGGGCCTTCACCTCAGCCACCGCCAAAGTTACGGCATGAAGTCTGTTGCTACTTAATGCCAACTGCAACCACCGGCACTTTACCTGTAGACAAGAAACTTTGTCTTCCAGTGAAATTAAGCAGGCTAACTCCATCGGCTTGGCAAGGTCTAGCTAGTAAGCTTGTCGATTGGGCTCGCCAAAAGGCTGCTAGCAACAGATAAACGGTAACAACAAGTAACAGCTGACTAAAGCTGGTAGTGATCCCAAAAAAAAGCTGAATAAGTTTCGTGAGACAGGAAATCCCTTCTACCTTAGAGGAGATCAGTAGGGGACAAGGGCCCTTGGAGACCTTTGTTTTGATTAAGCAAGTGCCCGATCCTAATAGCAAAACGGGCGTCAACAGCGATGGCACCATCGACCGGGCCAAGGCCAAGCGGATGTTAAACCCCTTTGATCGCTACGCCCTGGAAGCGGCTCTCCAAACCAAACGCCAGCACGGGGCCAGGGTGACGGCAATCACCATGGGGCCACCGCCAGCCATCGAGGTACTTTACGAGGCCATTGCCCACGGCGTGGATCGGGGCATTCTGATAACCGATCGCCGCCTCGCTGCTTCCGATACCTTGGCCACTGCCTACACCTTGGCCCAGACAGTTCGCTATGCGGGCCAGCCGGATATCCTCTTCTGCGGGCTCCAGACCACCGACGGCGATACAGCCCAAGTGGGGCCCCAGTTGGCGGAGCGGCTGGGGATCCCTCAGGTTACCTATTGCGAGGCCTTCGAGATCCAAGAGGGGATCTTGGTGGCGCGGCGGGCTATCGAAGGAGGATCCCAGACAGTAAGGGTGCCCTTGCCGGTTCTGGTTACAGTGGCCAACACAGCGCGACGCTTGGCCTACCCTACCCTGCGCGGCATGCAGCGGGTGCAGCGGCTCATGCGGGACGCGGCAGCACGGGCTGAGGTCATCCAGATTCTTAGCCTAGACGACATAGGGGCCGATCCAGATCGCTGTGGCCTCAAGGGATCCCCGACCATTGTGGCCGCTACCGAAAAAGTTGGGGAGATGGGCGGCCGGTGTCAAGTTTTTCAGGGGCAGCCGCTGCCCCAACTGGTGCAACAACTCACCCAAGCCGTCGACTTGTTCCGCTACACCCTGACCTCTTAGCTTCCCCACCCCGAGAGGAGTCCCAACTTATGGATAGCAAGCGGGTAGTGGTCTTTGCCGAGCAAGTAGACGGGGAGCTACAGCCCATCGCTCTGGAGTTGTTAGGAGCGGGGCGACGGCTAGCGGACAAGCTAGGAGGGATCCTGAGTGCCCTTGTCCTTGGGCACAACATCGCCCACTTGCCCTCCCTCCTCATCGGCCACGGGGCGGATCAAGTCTTCATTGCCGATCATCCAGAGCTGGCTCAATACCGCACTCTGCCTTACCGCCGCGTCATCGTGGATCTCATCAAAAGCTGGCCTCAGCCGCCCCACATCCTGCTGTTTGGGGCCACCACCACTGGCCGCGACTTGGCCCCCCGCTTGGCAGCCCACCTGGAAACGGGCTTGACCGCCGATTGCACCGAGCTGGACATCGGCCCCTTTGAGTACACCAACAGCAGAGATCCCAGCAAGGCTGGCTTCTTCCCCGCCTGCCTGTACGCCATTCGGCCCAGCTTTGGCGAATCGCTCAAAGCCCGCATTCTTGGACCTTGGAAGAATCCGCAAATGGCCACGGTGCGCCCTGGGGTGATGCTGCCCCTGCCGTGGGACGGATCTCGCCAGGGGGAGGTGATCCCGGTGCCGGTTAACCTGAAGCCGGAGGATCTAAAGTTGCACATTGTGGAAACGGTGCGCAACCTTTCCCAGGCAGTGGATCTCAGCCGCGCCAAAGTCATCGTTGCAGGCGGCTACGGCCTGGGATGCGCGGAAGGCTTTGAGCTGATGAGGGAGCTAGCCGCCTGTTTCCCCAACAGCGCCGTTGGCTCTTCTCGCAAGGCTGTCGATGCCGGCTGGATCCCCTATGCCCACCAGGTAGGCCAAACGGGGAAAACTGTCCGTCCTCAGCTCTACATTGCCTGTGGCATCTCGGGAGCCATCCAGCACCGAGTCGGCATGGACAAGTCCCAGCTTATCATCGCCATCAACAAGGACAGCTCCGCCCCCATCTTCAAATTCGCCCACTACGGCATTGTTGGGGATCTCTACCAGGTGGTGCCAGAGCTAATTCGGCACCTGAAACAGGCTCAGGAGGAGAGGCGAGAAGGAGCCAATGTCCAACAACCCTTCCAGCAGCGGCTCCCTCTCCTACAAAAGCCCTAGAAAGACGGGTGTAGGACCATCGTTAGCAGACCCTGCTGCCCCAGCAACAGCTCCCGCAACAGGGTTACTAGGCCCACCCAAACCACAGGCGCCATGTCCACACCCCCCAGAGGCGGGATCAGGCGGCGTGTCGGGCGCAACAGAAACTCTGTTAGGCCGACCACCAGGGAGTAGGGCAGGCGGGAAGTATCCAGTTGCGGATACCAGGACAGGAAAATGCGCAGCACAAACAGCACGGTGTAGGTTGCCAACAGCGGACCTAGCACCCAGGCAGCGAATATCGGCAGCATACGTCTTGCAGGAACTAGGGGATTCGGAGCCCAACGGGGATGTAGGCGCTCGGCTCTAACCTTAGACTCTTTAACTCCATTTCCAAGATAGTCCTACAGGCAGCCGTTAGAGACTAGCGCCATAATGGTCGTATCTTGCTGACTGCAGGGAGGGATCCCATGCAGGGAAGACTCCAAGAGATCGATATTCGCAGCATTCTCCAGCTGATCGAGTTGGGCCAGCGCACCGGCGAACTTGTCGTGGAGGCAAACCCTTCCCTCTACTGGTTCATCTTTTTCCTCAATGGGCGAATCATCTATGCCTCTGAAGGCGAAGGCAACGTTGCTCGTCTCAGGGACTACCTGCGCCGCTTCCAGCTCGAAGCTGCCTTAGACGAAATTCAGATGCCACCCAAAGCAGCGGTGAACATCCCCGAGTACAGCCGCCTCTGGTCTTTGCTGGAAAACCACAAGCTCAACCCCAACCAAGGTAAGCAAATCCTTCTGGGCATGGTGCGGGAAGTCCTCTTTGATCTGCTCAGCCTTCACCACGGCTCCTTTATTTTCGAGGCTGGCCCTCCTCTGGCCCCCCAACTGACCACCTTCCCGGTCACTTCCCTGCTCACTGAGATGGTGACCCAAGTGCAGGAGTGGAAGAAGCTGCATCCCTACATCCAGACTCCCAACCAAGCCCCCACCATCGTCAACCCCCTGCCCCTCCAGCAAACCCTGCCAGCCGCCGTCTTCAAAGCTCTGAGTGAGTGGTCAGACGGCAAAACCAGCATTCGCCAGATGGCCCGCTACCTGGGCCGAGACATCCTGCTAGTGGCCAAAGCCTTCTATCCCTATGTGCAGCAGGGGGCAATCCACCTGTCCGAGCCTGTCCCCCTTGCTGGTCCCAAGCCTAGTAGACCCCTCAAACCTAGCGACAAGCCTGCTCACATCCTCTGCATCGACGATTCCATGGCCATCCAAAAAACCGTGGAGTTCATCCTGCAAAACGAGGGCTACCAGGTTACCACCATTGGCAACCCCCTCAAAGCTCTGGGACAGGTGTTTCTCCTCAACCCCGACATGATTCTCTGCGATGTGGCCATGCCCAAGCTGGATGGGTATGAGCTGTGCGCCATGTTGCGCAAATCCAGCCAGTTCCATGAAACCCCCATCGTGATGCTCACCGGCAAGGATAGTTTTTCTGACCGAATTAAAGCCCGCATGGCGGGGGCCAACGAGTTTCTGGGCAAGCCCTTTTCTGAGAAGGAGTTGTTGACCGTCGTCGAATCCTACGTGGGCCCACCTCCCAAACAGGGCGGCGAATAGGATCAAACGGGAGAGGGAGTACCGGACGGAGGAATGCCGCATCGAAACAATAGGGGTAGCACGGCTGGCCCACAGCCCCAGAGCTGAGCAATAGGCTTCAGTCGCAGCAGGCCAATGGCTGGGGGGTACAGGCGATGGTCAAAGGGATAGTGGATAACCAGTTACCTACCTGGAGGCCACGCAGGAACGGCTACGAAGTGCTCCGGTGAAAGGAAATGAAAGCACCCGACATGTTTGCGGAGTCTTTGCTCCACCAATTAGGTTAATGGTTAAGAGATTTAAGAGATCAAGGAGACCGGCCAAAAATGAGTCGCATTTTGGTGGTAGAAGATAGCCAATCCCAGCGGGAGATGATCAGTAAGCTGCTGCAGGAAAACGGCTTCGAGGTCATGACCGTGGAAGATGGAGTGGAAGCTGTAGAGGCGGTAAAGCAGAACAAACCCGACCTGATTGTGCTGGACATCGTTCTGCCCCGCATGAACGGCTACGAGGTGTGCCGTCTTCTCAAAGCTGACCCGCTTACTCAGAACACTCCAATTGTCATGTGCTCTTCCAAGGGTGAGGAAGCCGACCGCTACTGGGGGCTGCGCCAGGGAGCAGATGCCTATGTCGTCAAGCCTTTTCAGCCCCAGGAACTGGTGGGTACGATTAAGCGATTACTAAGGGGCTAGCCCGCTTCTATGCCTTCCGGCAGAGCCCAGGGGGGGCTCTAGACCCGGGCAAGGGAGCGGTGGCCACCTCTCCACAGGACCATCCACAGGGGGGAGCATCATGGTGGGGGATCTGGACTTGTTGATGGGGGACGAAACCCAGGAATTGAGAGAAATTGAGGCTCCTGAAGGTGAGCTATTCCTGAAA
>NZ_JANSHR010000050.1:0-3587 GCF_047461675.1 Synechococcus sp. R70.1 | reverse complement strand
CGGGCCTGTTTATCTCCTCATCGCCATCTGGGGCGGGCCGCAGCGCCAGTATGCTGCCACTAAGTTCATCCTCTACACCGCCGCCGCTTCGATCTTTATCTTGGTGGGATCCCTGACAATGGCCTTTGCTGGCGAGGGCTTTAGCCTGGAGATGGCAGAGCTAGGTGCTAAGTCCTACCCGCTGGCCCTGCAGATCTTGGCGTATACGGCTTTCCTCATGGCCTTCGGGGTCAAGCTCCCGATTTTTCCCCTCCATACTTGGCTGCCCGATGCCCACAGCGAAGCCTCGGCGCCCATTTCTATGATCCTGGCCGGGGTACTGCTCAAGATGGGGGGCTATGGCCTCATCCGCCTAAACGCGAATCTCCTAGCGGAGGCCCACGTGTACTTTGCCCCGGTGCTGGCGGTGCTGGGGGCAGTGAACATCATCTATGGGGCGCTGGCGGCCTTGGGACAAAACCACCTCAAGCGGCGGCTAGCCTACTCCTCCATTGCCCACATGGGCTTTGTGTTGATTGGCATGGCAACTTTTACGGAGCTGGGGCTTAATGGCGCTCTGCTGCAGATGATCTCCCACGGGCTGATCGCGGCGGTGCTCTTCTTCTTGACAGGGATCACCTATGAGCGCACCCACACCCTTTTTCTGGAGAAGTTGGGAGGATTGGCCAAGCAACTGCCCAAGACCTTTGCCCTGTTTACGGCAGGAGCTTTGGCCTCTTTGGCGCTGCCGGGGATGAGCGGCTTTGTGGCCGAGCTGACGGTATTTTTGGGCTTGACCACCAGCGATGCCTATGCACCAGCCTTCAAAGCAGGGGTGGCGCTGCTGGCGGCAGTGGGTCTTATCTTGACGCCTGTCTACTTGCTTTCTCTGCTGCGGCAGACTTTCTATGGCCCTTCGGATCCCAGCCTGGTGCTGGAAGAGTACCTGGGCGATCTGCGCCCGCGGGAAATGGCAGTGGCCCTCTGCCTGCTCTTGCCAATTCTTGGCATTGGCTTCTACCCACGTTTGGCTATCCAGAGCTATGATGTGACAACGGTGGCGGTGGCAGCCCACTTGCGCAGTGCCCTGGCAACGGAAATTGTCCAGCGGCCCCTTTTGCCAGCGCAACCAGCTCAGGTAGCAGCGCTGCCCACCCGCAACTGAGAACTTTGCGGCTTGCTTAACAGGAAGAGCTGGTACTTTTCAGCTCTTCTTTATGTTTGAGCTTGGACTTGAGGGGGAGGATGTCTTCAACCCTGCTGGGGGTGTTAACTCTAGCGAGGATCGGAAGGAATAGAGTTGTGTTCCATCAGGTTGAGTTGCACCACCAGCCACCATAGGGTGATGTCGGAGTAGGTTCCCCGCTGCTTCAGACGGGAGATAGAGTGAACCGGGTTTTGGCTGTCGATCATCCACTCCGAAGCAATGATTCGGCTACGTTCGCGGGCTTCCATTTTTTCTCTCCCCTCGCCAACTCTCAAAGCTTGAGATAGCTCCTATTTTCAGGATGGCGAATTTGGCGGGAAGCGTGTGAAAAAATATATTACGCGAGGATCCCAAGGAGAGCTAACTTTCTTAGCAATTGCAATCCCAGGGGCCAGTTAGTTGGGCGCTTGCCGACTGCGAGGGCCAGAGAAGCTTGACAAAGGGTCGAAATTTTTGCCAGGGGGATAGGGATACCCTGACGGTGAGCCGATCCAAAATCTCATCGTGGGAGAGGCCTTTGCGAACCCATCCTTCACAGCTGTGCAGCCGCTGGGCGGCGCCGAGGAGAAAGCGGTTGAGAGGTGGCCTGCGCACAGACTGGATCCGGTCCTGAGAGTAACAAGAAGAGGCCCGCCAGTATCCCCCCTCCCGATCCATTTTGGTTCCCCAGAGCTTGTAGGCTATGGCCAATGCTATCGGCTTGGATGGCAACGACCCTCTGCCCCACTGGTGGCCGCCAAGCTTGGCGGTGATTAGGCAATCTGGCTAGGAAGAAAGTCAAGGGTGTAGGCTTGCTGGACGTCCAAGCCAGCTTCGACAACTCCCAGGGCAACCATTTCCTGAAAATAGGTCTGCCAGCGCTGGTGGGTCATGGCGCCGATCCCCAGGGTAGCCGCGTCGCCGGCAGTGAGGAGGCCGTAGTCTTTTAGGGCCTGGTGGGCGTAGGCCAAGAGGGCCTCGCTCATGTTGGGGTTGTCCTCGCGGATGAGGCGGTTGCCGGGGCGGGGATCCTCTAGGTAGCTTTGCCACCCTTCAATGGAGGCGGCCACAAACTTGCGCACTTCCTCAGGGTGCTGTTCGGCAAAGGGGCGGGTGGTCTCCAAGGTAGTGGCATAAGGGGAATAGCCGTAGTCGGCCAAGAGAAAGACAACGGGATCAAAACCGCCCTCCTGGCGCACGCGGAAGGGCTCGGAGGTGACATAGCCCTGTTGGGCGGAATACTTGTCCAGCAGGAAGGGGGTGAGGCTGAAGTTGTAGGGGCGCTTTTGGTCGTCGGTGAAGCCAAATTTGGCCCGCAAGAACGGCCAGTAGGTGAGGTTGGCCCCTGGCGAGACCCAGATGGGCTTGCCCCGCAAGTCTTCTAGGCGCTCAATGCCCACCCCCGGATGGGCCAAGAGACACTGGGGATCCTTTTGGAAAAAGGCAGCCACGGTGAGCACCGGGATCCCGGATTGCAGGGCAGCCAGGGCGTCAGGGCTGCCGCCGAGGACGAAGTCTGCTGCCCCCCCCGCCAGGAGTTGCAGCACGTTGACCGCCGTTCCCCCCATGCGGATTTCCACCTGCAGGCCGTAGTCGGCGTAGATGCCTAGGGCCAGGGCTTGGTAGAAGCCGCCGTGTTCGGCTTGGGCATACCAGTTGGTTACTAGCCGCAGAGGCCGGGATTGGCGGGATCCCGCTCCCACCGCCAGTAGAGCAGCTCCAGCAGCCAGAAACTGCCGGCGCGGCCAAGGCTTTGCAACGGCGTTCGCCATGGGCTTCCACGCTTTTCCGTCAAGGGGCAGGGCTCTTCTTAGCCTAGCTGGAAGATTGGAGAGAGGGGGCTAAGATCCTGCTTTTGCGGCAGGATGGGATAGTTGAGACCAGAGACAGCAACACATCCCCATGGGCAAGGTGTATCTGGTGGGAGCGGGGCTGGGCGGGCGGGCGGGTCTGACGCAAGGGGCGCTGGAGATCCTGCGGCAGGCCGAGGCGGTTTGGGTGGATGAGCTGGTGGACGAGCGCTTGTTGGCGGAGTTGTCCCCGCAGGCCCAGGTGTGGCGACGTTCCGGAGAAGCGGGTTTGCAGGAGGGCATTCGCTGGCTCATCCAGCGCTGCCGAGAAGGCAAGCAGGTGGTCCACCTCAAGTCGGGGGATCCCTTGATCTTTGGCCGCGCCCGTGAGGAAGTGCAGGCCCTGCGGGAGGCAGGCTGTCCGTTTGAGATCTGGCCAGGCTTGTCGTCGGCCCTAGCCGGCCCTTTATGGGCTGGGATCCCGTTGACCGATAAACACCTGAGCCGCGCCTTTGCTGTTCTCACCGCCCATGAGCTGGAGGCTCTGCCCTGGGGCGCTCTGGCCCAGTTGGATACGCTGGTGATTTTGATGGGATCCCGGCAGCGGCAATCCATTGGCACCCGGTTGCTGG
>NZ_JANSHR010000049.1:0-23628 GCF_047461675.1 Synechococcus sp. R70.1 | reverse complement strand
CTCTAAGTCCAACACCGACTCCCACCTCGACTCTGACGCCCACTCTGACTCCGACACCTACTCCCACTCCCACTCCGACACCCACCCCTACCCCTACGCTGACCCCAACTCCACCGCTGGCACCCACACCTACACCAGAGTCGTCACCTACGCCCGAACCGCGCCGTCGTCCGACGCCAGAAGCAATTCCGGCCGAGCCTACCCCGCCGTCTCCAGCAGAGACCACGGCTAAGCCAACGCCCAGGCCCACACCGACCCCAACACCCACGCCCAGATCTCAGCCAGAGGCTACCCCTTTGCCGCGGCTGACACCCATTCCGTTGGCGGAGCGGCAGGTGCGGCCCCAGGGACTGCGACTTTTCCCACCTGGGCTGCGCAGCCCTACTTAGGCAATAAGCTGCGGCGGGAGCTCAGCTCTGAGGGCTGACCCCATATCTAGTGCCTGAATCCTCGGTATACTCTAAACTTGGGATAGCGCAGTCATGGCTTTTCCTGGAGCCAGCTTTGGCTGGTTTCAGGTTGAGGCTACTTGAAAGCTCGAGGTAGCTGCTGGCCTTTTTCAGGATTTTGCTGAGCAAGCCCCTAAGGCTAGCTGCCGTCGGAAGCAGGTGCCGGATCGCTGCAATCAAATGTCCGTGCCCATACAGATATCCTCAAGCATTTTTCTGGACTTTTTGTCTTAGCCCGAAGGAATCTGGCCCTCAGGAAGTATCCGATATAAGCTATTTTTTCCCATTTATTTCTATGAGCTTTTCTCTTGGCTAGAGAAGTTGGTTTATCTTTCGCAACATCTACTGGTAGAGTTGCACGCCCAAAAGATTAGTTCGAAAACACTTTATGTAGAGCCAAGCGAGACAGGCTCAGCAAGTTTTCTGAACTAAGCGTTTACCAGAAGTTCAAATTTTGGAGTGCCAAAACCTTTACAGAAAGTCTGCTCTTCTGGTATGAAGGAGATGCTGCTTGCAGAGCGGTCAACTTCTCCTGCTAGGGGAAAGGCCTAAAGCAACAGGAGAGGCGAAAGCCCGGACAGGGCGTAGTTTAGGGTGTGGGGTTGGATATGTCGGAAAGTCTTGACCTGCAAGATGCAGTAGGCCGTTTCTTGAAAATCATTGGTCGCTACTCGTTGCTCAGCCCTGAAGAGGAGCTTCGCCTGGCCTACCAGGTACAGCGAATGATGGCCCTCCTGGAACAGCGGCGGCAGGATGAGTCGCTCGAGGACTGGAGCCGACGGGTGGGGATCCCCGTGGAAGAGCTGCAGCGGATCCTACAGGAGGGGGAAGCGGCCAAAAGGCGCATGGTGGAGTGCAACCTACGCCTAGTGGTATCGATTGCTAAGCGCTACCGCAACCGCGGCTTGCCGTTTTTGGATCTCATCCAAGAGGGCACCATCGGCCTCACCCGCGCCGTGGAAAAGTTTGATCCCACGCGAGGGTACAAGTTCTCCACCTACGCTACCTGGTGGATCCGGCAGAGCGTAAACCGCGGCATCCAAAACAAAGGGCGCCTCATTCGTCTGCCTGCCCACATGTACGAGAAGGTCTCCCAGGTGAAGCGGCGCTACCGCGAGCTATCCGCTCAGAAGGGATCCCGACCTGCAGCCGAAGAAGTTTTCGATTCGCTGGATATTGGCGACAACTACCGCGAGCTGATCACCCGCCACATGGCCGAGATCTGTTCCCTCAACGTGAGTGTGGGCGATGAGGACGGCACGGAGCTGCAGCACTTTATCCCCGACGAAGACAACGATCCGGTCGAGCATCTCACTCGGGTTGCCCGTTGGGAGGAAGTCCGCGCCCTTGTGAGGCAACTGAGCGAACGCGAGCAGCAGGTCATCGTAGCCCGCTACGGCCTAGATGGAGCCAAGAGGATGACGCTGCGCGAGATTGGGGAGCACATTGGCCTGTCGCGGGAGCGGGTGCGGCAAATTGAGCGGCGGGCCCTGCGGAAATTGCGGCGGCTGCAGCAGGAATACTCCACCCCCAAGACTGGCAAACGGCTCAATCCCTCCAACTAGGCCGGGGCCTGCCTCCGGTAAAAGGGCTTTTTCACCACCTCGGCAAGCCGGCGCTGGCCCCGAATCTCAATCTCCAGCCGGGATCCCACCTCGGCCCAAGTCGAATCCACGTACCCCAGGCCAATGCCATAGCCCAAGGTGGGAGAGTGGGTGCCGCTGGTTACCCGGCCAATCGGCTGAGAGGAGTTGGGAGCATAGATGGCATAGCCGCTGCGGGGAATGGCTCGATCCAGCATGCGAAATCCCACCAGACGACGAGGGATCCCCTCGGCCCGCTGGTTTTCTAGCGCCGCCTTGCCTAGGTACTCTGCCGGGTTGTTGACCAACCAGCCCAGGTCGGCTTCCAGGGGAGTGGTGCTCTCATCTATGTCTTGCCCGTAGAGGCAAAAGCCAGCCTCCAACCGCAGCGTATCGCGGCAGCCCAGGCCACAGGGCTGGACTCCTGCCTGCACCAGTTGCTCCCAGAGCCAGCGGCCGTCTGAGGAACTGAGCAGGAGCTCAAAGCCATCTTCGCCGGTGTAGCCGGTGCGGGCCACAAAGACACTTGCCTCTGCGGAGCTCTCCCTTTGAGGAGCTTTAGGGATAAACTGCCCATGTTGAAATCGGCGTAAAGCTTTCAAGGATCCCTCTAGAAAAGGCTGCAAAACCTCTTCCGCTGCCGGCCCCTGGACGGCCAGCAACACGTGGGACGCCGTGCGATCTTGAAGTTCTAGGCCAGGGATCCCTTGCTGCTGCAGCCACTCCCTGTCTTTCTGGCAGGTGGCCGCGTTGACGATCAGGCTCCAGTGCTCCAGCTCTCCTTCCGGTGGATGCCGGTAGAAGATGACGTCGTCCACAATGCCCCCCAGGGGATTGAGCAAAACCGTGTAGCGAGCAGAGCCCACCCGCACAGCGCTGAGATCGCTGGGCGCGAGACGGCTGAGGTGGGATCCCAGCTCTGGTCCCCAAAGGGTGAACTTGCCCATGTGAGAGATGTCGAATATCCCCGCCTGCTCCCGCACCGCCCGATGCTCAGCCACCACACCCTGGTAGTACAGCGGCATTTCCCATCCGGCAAAGGAGACAAAACGCGCCCCCAAGGCTTGGTGCAAGGGGAACAGGGGGGTGCACTGCAGCGGCGTTTGGCTCATGAAGGGAGCTTTAGACCCAACCTCGTACCTCTCTTGGAGCTGGCTTCAGGGGTCTAGTTGGCAGATCCGTCCACCGTCAACTGGCCCAAGACGTTGATGTCGAAGGTGAAGTTGATCGTCACCGAGTTGCCCTCATAGGCCTCAGGCAGGGGCAAAAAGGGTGCTGCCCGCTGAATTGCCGTCAGCGCCGCGTCGTCGGTTTGTTGGCTGCCGGAAGTGCGGGCCAGGCGAATGCTCTGCAGCTCGCCACCTCGACCCACCGTGAAGATCACCACGGTGCGGCGGGAAGTGCCGGTCTGGCCTGGGATCCAATTCTGTTCCACCTTGCGCTGCAAAGCTGCTAGCCAGGGGCCCCAATCCACATTGGCCCGCGCCGCCACACTGGGAGGGTTGGGAGCCGACTGGGTGGGGTTGGCCAAGCCGCTGGCTCCTCTGCCCTGGATCCCGCCTCCATCGCTGGGCGCAGAAGCGCTGATAGGCGGTCCCAACTGAGAAGCCTCGGAGGGCCGCTCGCCAAGGGAAACCTCTGTCGGCGGTTGGGGAACAGGCGCAAGGGGCTGCAATTGGCTGAGATCCGAGGCCCGCTCTCTGGGCTGCGCGGGCGGAGCAGGAGGAGCGGCCGCCACAGGTGGCGGAGTCTGAGTGGGAGTGGGTTTGGGGGCTGCGGTAGGTGGAGGCGGCGCTGCCGTTGGCGTTGCCCTGGACCGAGGAGGAGCTGGAACTGGAGTTTGTGGAGGAGGTGGGGTAGGTCTAGGAGTGGCTAGGGCAACTTCTGCTGGGGCGGGTGGGGGAACAGGGGCAGGCGGCTGCGGCCGTGGCGGCTGGGGCTGAGGCGGAGGCGGCGGAGCGGCTTGCTGACGGGTAGCAGCGCGGGATTGGGGTGGACTGCCTTGCGAAGGAGAGGCTTCTACCCGCTTGCCCCCATCGCGGGAATCCACTTCTGAAACCAGCTCTGCTTCTTCCGGCGGCTCGAGATCTTCTGGCTCCAGCAAGATAAACTCAATGGCTTTTTGTTCTTGCTGGCGAAACGGCCAAAACCGACTCCAGGAGAGCAAGCCCAACAGCGCCAACCCATGCAGCAGCAGGGACAGCGCCACCATCCAAAAAAAATGGCGCGCTTCCTCCTCGCGGCGGCGCTGCTCAGTCCAGGTGCTGGTCATGGCCAAGATTGCCTCTTTGCGCTCCCCAGTCTCTCACCACACTGAGTTGGCTCTCCAGTTATAACATCGCCCTGGCTGGGCTTCTTGCGCAAAGGCGTACAGTCGGCTGGGGAAGGGATCCCACCCTTCAGCACAAAATCGCCTACCTTATAAAGAGCAGGGATCCCGACTTGAGCAGGCTGCTTGCCAGGAGAGCCCATGGAACCCATCCGCTTTCATCTTGCCTTTCCGGTTGCCGACATTGCCTTGACCAAGACCTACTACGGCGAGGGCTTGGGTTGCCAGATTGGTCGGGAAACGCCTGTTTCCGTCATCTTGAACCTCTATGGCCATCAACTGGTGGCCCACCTCACCCAGGAAGAGCTGAGGCCCCAGCGGGGCATCTACCCTCGCCACTTCGGCCTGATCTTTCCCACCCAAGCAGAGTGGCAGAGCCTGGCCGACCGGGCCCAGGTGCGGGGATTGCCTTTTTATCAGGAGCCACGCTGGCGCTTCGTCGGCACCCCCCTGGAGCACGGCACGTTCTTTTTGCAGGATCCCTTCTACAACCTGCTGGAGTTTAAGTACTACCGCTACCCTTCCGCCATTTTTGGGGAGCGGGAATGGGCCGTGGTCGGGGATACTGCAGACCAACAGCTTCCGAACCCCTCTCCCAGCAGCGCGTAGCAAAGGGGAGAAGTGCCTTGGCCATTCAACCCCCTCGTTCTGGCCCTGTGCGCGGCCCCATCTGGCAGATGGACTTCAACGCCGTCCCGCTGCGGGATGCCCAGGATCGGCGAGTTTGGGAGCTCTTGGTGTGCGATCCCGGCGGCCAGTTTCGCCAGGCCAAGTACTGCAGCAACCAAGAGGTCAATAGCACCTGGGTGGCCCAACAGTTGCGCAGCTATCTGGAAGCGGCTCCCCAGCCCCCCTCGGCCATCCGGGTGTTCCGAGCCCGCATGAGCTCCATTCTGCAACGGGCCTGCAACGCCGTCGGGATCCCCATGCTCCCCAGCCGTCGCGTCTATGCCCTTAAGGCCTGGATGCGGGAACGGGCAGAGCAGGTTTACCCCCAGGAAACTCAGTTCACCTACAGCCCTGAACCCCCCGTGGAGCCGGATCCGCCGGATCCCGTCCCCCTGCCGGACAAGTTGCAGGGAGAGCGCTGGGCGTTCGTGACGCTGCGGGCTAGGGATCTGCGGGAAGCCGAGACCTGGCCAATCGAATTTGGCGAGCTGTTTCCAGTAAACTGGGAGGCTTTTGCGCCCGACACGATCATTCCCGGCTTGGTGATCGCCTCGCAGCGGGCTCTTCCTATAGCAGCCTGGATGAGCGGCATGGAGCCTGCCTACTTGACTGTGGCGGAGGGATGGCTGCTGTTCGAGGCTGGCCTCAACGATTGCTATCTCTTTGCACAACTCAAAGACGAAAAGCTGCGAGCAGAGGCCGAGGGCTTTGCCCAACGCCAACGCCAAGCGCAAGGGATCCATTTCCTTGCTATCCAAAGCGATTTCAGGGCTCAGTCGTTCGCTGGCTTTTGGCTGATGCAACTTTGAGGAGAAGCCTGCGTAATCCTTCAGGGCAAGCATAGTATCGCCAGCTTTGCGAGCGCCTTTGAAAGTCCCGGAAAAGCCTATTTTTTCGTTCACCCGCTCGATTCCTTGCACCACGAGGCCTTCAGGCCTCTTACCCCCCCTTTCCAAGGCTACTTTCTGCTCTTTTCGACCGACCCCCTCACAAATGGGTCTTGTATTCCTTGCCCTGCTTGGCTTTAAGGGGGGTGGAGTCCTGTTCCCCCTTCGGGGGGTTCCCAGAAATTGGAAACATGATCCACGTCGTCTAGGTGGTAGCCCCACCTCGGAATCGAGTTCCCCCTTTGGGGGAGCCCTAGAAACTTGGAAACGCGACAGGAGCGTGCCACTTAATCTCAAACTGGCAAGTTCTCCCGTCCGGGGTGACTCCCAGAAACTGGAAACAAGGCTTGAGCAAAGCGAGGGCCGCGCTTAATGTCCGAGGTCTTCCCTTCGGGGGGATTCCTGGAAATAGGAAACGAAACCCCCCGAGGTAGATCCCCGGGGAGTGTGTAAAAATGTTCCCCCTCAGGGGGAGAAATACCGGCTGCGAAATTCCGAGTAGATCTCGGCATAGGCCTTGACCCAGTTTGGATCTGGCTGGATGAGACGTTCCACCTGCACCAAGCGCTCGGCAGCCTGCTGCACTGAGCAGCACCAATAGGCCGATGCTGCCAGGATGGCCGCTCCTACAGCCGGGTCGGGATGTTTGACCACTGCCAAGGGACGGGCAAGGATACTGGCGCGCAGGCGGAGCCAGAGGGAACTTTTGCAGCCCCCGCCGGTGGTAAAAATTGGGCTCCCTTCTAGTAGGGGGATCCCATGGGCGGCCAAGGTCTCCAGTCCCAGCCGCTCCACCATCGCCACCCCTTCCAAGAGAGCGGCGTAAAAGCGAGGGGATCCTACTTCCGCCTGGGGCAAGAAGCCGGCAAATTCGCTATCTAGGATGGGAAAACGCTCGCCAGGTCGGCAGAGCGGATAGCTGACCAAGCCAGTGGGCAGATGGGCCTCCGCCTGCTGATCCAAGGCAGCCAAGTTGCCGCCAGGGAAGAAGTGGGGCAAAACCCCGCCTCCGCAAAAAGAAGCTGCCCCCGGCCACCAGCCGTTTCGGTCGGGGTGCAGATGGGAGTAGATGCTAGGGGTTTGTATGGGATCAGCACTGTTGGCCTTGAAGATAAGAGTGGTGCCCAGGCTGGTGGAGACTTGACCCAAGCGAGTAGCTCCTGCAGCCAGTTGCCCGGCGCAGCCATCGGTGATCCCGGCGGCAATTAGCACCTCTGGCCCCAGCTCCCACTCAGCTCGCACCGTTCCCAAAACCGTTCCCGGCGCCACCACCTCAGGGAAACGCTTGGGGTCGAGGCCATGGCGAGATAGCCACTCCCGCGGCCAGGTGTAGGTTTCTAGGTCAAAGCCACTTTTCAAGGCGTGGGTGTGGTCAGTTACCCGTCGGCGGCCTCCCAGTTGGCTTAGGAGAAAGTCCGCCGGATGGGCCAAGTAGCTGTCCCGGTAGCGGTCGGGATGGGCTTCTGCCCACCACAGCCAGCGGCTAAGTCCCCAGCTGGCAGGGATCCCCAACTGCTTGGCCTGAACCTGGCCCCGCGGGTCGGAATACAGCCAGGCCTGATCCAGCGGCATGCCGCGACCATCCACCGGCAGCACTGTACCCGAGGTGCTGCAGGCACTAAGGGCAACAATGGTGTAGCGATCCCCCAGTTGCCCCCTTAGGTGTCCCAACAGGGTTCTTAGGGTGCGCAGCCAGCGGCCCGGGTTGGTTTCTGGGAGATCCCAGGAGCGCTCGCTTTTGCCCACCACCTCCCCCGCTTCTGAAAGGGCCACCACCCGCATTCCCGACGTGCCTAGGTCGATCCCAAGAAATACAGGTTCCATAGAGCTCTAGAAATCTCGGCTGCTGCGGGCCAAAGCCTCTTGGATGTCTAGATCGAGGTTCTTCACCGACTCCAGCACCGAACGGGTAATCAGCTTTCCTGCCTGCACCAACACAGCACCAGTGATAGGGTGCAAGATGGGCTGCTCGGCCCGCCGCCCAATGAGCACCTCGATGTCCTTGAGGGCATTGGCGTACATTCCTATCGGCAGTTCCACCACCACCCCTTCTCCCAGAACCCGCGCCTGGCAGGCAAGCCGGGAATTGGGCTTGCGGCTAGTGATCACCTCTAGGGTGCGCTGCTCCCGACGGGTCATGGGCGAGAGCGACTCCATCCCTTCTTTCACGTACACATGGCAGGTGGCGCAGAGACCGCGCCCGCCGCACTCTTTCAACACATTCAGCTCTTCCTGCAGCAGCACCGAGAGCAAGTTGTTGTTGGTGGCCACCTCTGACACCTGAGCAATGGGATCCAACCGCACGCGCTTGACCATCGTCCCTTCTCCGCCGTTACACTCCTTAACGCTAGCTTGTCTTGGCAAGGGATCCCAGCCGTTGCTTGCCCTGCAGGTGGGAAAGACGAGCTGGACAAGCTAGAGTAGATCCCGCCCTTGGTGTTTGCCAGGGTTTTGGCAGCATGAGCTCTCCGACCATCCAGTGGTATCCTGGCCACATAGCTAAGGCCCTTGGCCAGTTGCGGGAACAACTGCGGCTGGTGGATGTGGCGATTGAGGTGGTGGACGCGCGTATCCCGCTGGCCAGCCGCCATCCCGAGCTGGACAAGTGGCTGGGGCAGAAGCCGCGCCTCTTGGCCCTTAACCGAGCCGACTCGATTGCGGCAAGGGATCTGAAAGCTTGGCAGGAGTATTTCTCGCAGCAAGGGATCCCGGTCTATCCCACCAACGGCCAATCGGGACAAGGGGTCAGTCGCCTCAAGCAGGCTATTTTGCAGCTAGGGCAGTCGGTCAACGAGCGGCGGCAGCGGCGGGGCATGCGGCCGCGGGCTGTCCGGGCGGTGGTGGTGGGTTTTCCCAATGTGGGCAAGTCGGCCCTGCTGAATCGACTTTTGGGACGGCGAGCCGTCGAGAGCGCTGCGCGCCCTGGGGTAACCCGGCAACTGCAGTGGGTACGGCTAGGGGGGGAGTTGGATTTGCTGGACTCGCCGGGCATCCTCCCGCCTTCGCTGCCGGATCAGCGGGCAGCCACGCTGCTAGCCATCTGCGATGACATTGGCGCTGCCGCCTACGACCCCGAGCGCGTAGCGGCCTACTTTGTGGATCAACTGCTGCAGGTGCAGCCCCAGGCCCAAGCTCTTTTGCAACAGCGCTACGGCTGGCCTGACCCGATCCCCCCTGGCAGCGTGGCAGTCCAGGAGCTGGCCCAACGGCGCTACCAAGGCGATACCGAGCGAGCGGCAAGGCAAATCCTCAACGACTACCGCAAGGGGTGGCTAGGGCCTCTAGCTTTGCAACTTCCTCCCAGCTCTAGCCCTCTAGCAAGAGGCTAGCTTCATCTGTCTGTATATGTTGCTACGAGATGCGGCAGAGTGAGTGATAGGATGGAACTAGAATACTAACACTACGCCAGATTTTTCCCTGAAGTTTTTCGCAGCGCTTTTTGCCTTTAACCTGCCTGCGGACGAGTCAAGTTGGGGATAGGCTGTAAGAAACTCCAGGGAGTAGACCATCCTCCTTGCTAGATTCCCATGGGTCAGCCTGCTGTTGCCGCCAGCTTAGAAGGAGGCTTTGACCTAAACAACCTCGATTTTGAGGTGCCAGGATGGCTGCGTGCTTTGCTTTCTGGCGCTGAAGATCTCGGCGATGGGCTGAGAGCTTACACTCCCCAAGAGGCAGATTTGCTGCGCCGGGCCTTTGAGTTTGCCTACTGCTTGCACAAGGGCCAAAAGCGGAAGTCGGGGGATCCCTACATCGCCCACCCGGTGGCTGTAGCTAGCTTGTTGCGGGAGCTGGGGGGGGATGCCGTCACGGTAGCGGCTGGCTTCTTGCACGATGTTGTTGAGGATGCAGGCGTTACCCTGGAGGCGCTAGAAGCAGAATTTGGACCCGAAGTGCGCCTCCTGGTGGAAGGGGTAACCAAGCTTTCTAAGTTTAATTTCTCCAGCAAAACGGAGCAGCAAGCGGAGAACTTCCGCCGCATGTTTGTGGCCATGGCCAAAGACATTCGGGTCATCGTGGTCAAGCTGGCGGATCGCTTGCACAACATGCGCACGCTGCAATATCTGCCGCCCCACAAGCAAAAGCAGATTGCAGCCGAAACCATGGAGATCTTTGCCCCCTTGGCCAACCGGCTGGGGATCTGGCATTTCAAGTGGGAACTGGAAGACCTGGCCTTTAAGTACCTGGACTACGAAGCCTATCGCCAGATCCAAGAGTTGGTTAACGCCAAGCGCAGCGAGCGAGAGGCGGAGATCCAAGCTTTTATCGAAGAGCTGCGGAAGAACCTCCTCCAAGCGGGGCTAGAGCACTTTGAGATCAGCGGGCGGCCCAAGCACCTGTATGGCATCTACCGCAAGATGCAGCAGCAGCGCAAGGAATTCCACGAGATCTACGACCTCCTGGCCGTGCGGGTCATTGTGCAGACCGTGAGCGAGTGCTACCGGGTGCTGGCAGTTGTTCACAACTGCTTTCGTCCCATTCCCGGGCGCTTTAAAGACTACATTGGCCTGCCCAAGCCAAACCGCTACCAATCTTTGCACACAACCGTGATTGGTTTGCAGGGGCGACCCGTGGAGGTGCAGATCCGCACCGAAGAAATGCACCGCGTGGCCGAGTACGGCATTGCTGCCCACTGGAAATACAAGGAAGCCGGCAGCACCCCCGTAAAGCCTGAGGAAGAGCGCTTTAGCTGGCTGCGGCAACTCTTGGAGTGGCAAAACGACCTCAAGGACGACAAAGAATACCTAGAGACTGTTCGCGAGAACCTGTTTGAGAGCGAAGTTTACGTCTTCACCCCCAAGGGAGATCTGCTGGCCTTACCCCAGGGATCCTGCCCGATTGATTTTGCCTATCGCATCCACTCAGAAATTGGGGATCACTGCGCCGGGGCGCGGGTAAACAACAAGATTGTGCCGCTGGACACTCGCCTGCGCAATGGCGACATCGTGCAGATTATTACCCACAAGAATGCCCACCCCAGTCTAGACTGGATTAATTTTGTAGCCACCAGCTCGGCGCGCAATCGCATTCGCCAATGGTTTAAGCGCTCCAATCGTGAGCAAAATATTGCCCGCGGTCGGCAGTTGCTGGAGCGGGAGCTGGGCAAAACGGGGTTTGAAGCCCTGCTGAAGTCCGAGCGGATGCAGAAGGTTGCCGAGAAGCTCAACTACAGCAGCGTGGACGATTTACTGGCGGCGCTGGGCTATGGAGAGGTAACCCCCGCGCAGGTGATCCACCGGCTGCAGGAGGTCAGCAAGCCAGCCATCTCCCCCCCACCCGAGGAGGGATCTTTGGCGGAAGCCAAGCTGCTGCTGCCGCGAAGCGAGGGAGGGCGAGCTTCTAGCCGATCCCAGTCTCTCATCCTGGGGGTGGAGGGCCTGAAACATCAATTGGCCAAATGCTGCAACCCGCTCCCAGGGGATCCCATCCTGGGCGTGGTTACCCGCTTCAAGGGCATCACCATTCATCATCGCGATTGTCCGCGGGTAGCTCAGGTTCCGGGTGAGCGGCTGGTGCCGGTGCGCTGGAACGAGGAGCAACTGCGGCAAAGCACCCAGACTTATCCTGTAGAACTGCGTCTAGAGGTCATCGACCGGGTTGGCGTGCTGCGGGATATTCTCTCCCGCCTTTCCGATCAGGGCATCAATGTGCGCAATGCCAAGGTGCAAACCTTTGCCAATCGCACTGCCTCAATTGACCTCTGCATTGATGTACGCGACGCCCAACAGCTTGCTCAGCTTCAAAATCAGCTGCGCCAGCTTTCCGATGTGTTGGTCCTGCGCTCCCGCCACTACCAGAACGGATCCCGCTAAAAGGCTGCTGCGGTCCAATCTTAGGTAGGATATGGAGGTGGCTAACCCTAAGCGGAGGATCTCGGCATGGCAGGAGAGGGGCAGTTGAGCCTACTGGGTCGGCGGCTTTCTAGGGTGTTGTTGCTGCTGGGGGTCTGCCTCAGCTTGATCATTGGTGCCTGCTCAGCAAGCCCCAACCTGCGAGTCTACCGAGATCCCAATGGAGCTTTTGCCTTTGCTTACCCCAATGGCATGGTGAGCGTGAAGCTAAGCCCTGGGAAGGGGCTAGCCGTGCTCCTGCGCGACCTAGTCTATGAGACCGAAAACATCAGCCTGATGGTTGCCCCCTTCGACAAAGGGGAGACGATTGCGGATCTGGGAGGCCCAGAGGAGGTAGGGCAATTGGTGGCAAAGAAGATCATTGCCCCTGAGGGATCGGGTCGCTCAACCCAGCTCTTGGCAGCCGAGGCCTTCGAGCGGCAGGGGCAGCCCTACTACCTGTTTGAGTACCAAACCAATCTGGGATCCCAGCTTCGCCACGAGGTAGTGACGGTAACCGTTCGTCACCATCGCCTCTATACTCTAACTGCCTCAACCCAGGAATCCCGCTGGCCACAGGTGCAGACTGCTTTCCGGGAGGTAGGTCGCTCTCTAAGGGTCTCTTGAGAGGGCTCTGCCTTTGGAGACGGCAAAGGCCTTTCGGTGCTGAAAAATCCCGCTGCCATGACGGTTTACGTGGTTCAAATCAGTGACCTGCATCTATTTGCCAAGAGCCATCAGCGGTTGTTGGGGGTAGACACCGAGGCCTCTTTTCTGGCAGTGCAAAAGGCCATTGTGAGTTTGGATCCCTTGCCGGATGTGTTGCTCCTAACCGGGGATCTTGCCCAAGATGGCAGTGCGGCTGCCTATGCCCGTCTTAGAAGCTATTTGCAGACCCTTCCCATCGACACCTATTGGCTGGCGGGGAACCACGATCGCCTACATGTTATGAACCTAGAGCTCCGCGGCGGGCGGTTGCACGCAGAGAAAAGCTTCAGTCGCGAGAACTGGAGCTTTATTTTGCTGAACTCGCTGGTGCCAGGCAGGGACAGCGGCTACCTAACCGACCGCACCTTACTTTGGCTCCGACAAGAGCTACAGCGCAGCCGGGCCAACCACCACCATGTTCTCCTAGCCCTGCACCACCCCCCATTTTCGGTGGATTCCGATTGGCTGGATCAAAGTGCGCTACAGCAGCCGGAGCGGCTGTTCGGGGTTTTGGACGAGTTCGACCACGTTCGCCTGGTGATTTTTGGCCACGTTCATCAGGAGCTGCACCGTCGCCGCCGGGGGGTTGACTACTTTGCCTGTCCCTCCACCTGCGTGCAATTTCTCCCCAAGAGCTCCCAGTTTGCTCTGGAGGTGATCCCCCCAGCCCTGCGACAGCTATGGCTGGAGCCAGAGGGCAGCTTCAAAACCGAGGTGCAGCGGGTAGAAGCCGCCTTGCAAACCCCTAACTTGGCTGCAAAAGGGTACTAATGGGATCCCGGGCGCACCAGGCCAACTGCTTGTCCCAAGGAGAAACTGGCTGCAAGAGGTAGAGCAACCCGCCCTCCAGCCGTCCGGTGCAGCTAGGGCCCCACGCCCTGAAGCTGCAGCCTCCATGGGAAAACTCTCTTGGCCCTTGAGCTACAGGAGGCTCCGCCGTCGGCAGACCAATCGGAGCCAGTGGATCTGGAGGGCAGCGCAGCCGCTCGGCTTTGGGCGTGGGCTGTGCTAGAAGCTTCTCCTCAAGGCCAAGCCCAACTGGGCTTCAGCTAGGGCCGGATCCCTCGCTTTCCCTTAATCTTATTTCTGCTAGGCTTGAGCCCCAGCGACGCCCCTTCTCAAGACCATGGACGAACTCAACACCCTGATCCAGGATCTGCAAGCTGCCTTTGGCGACAGCAGCAAGCCCGTGCTCTCGATATATGCCGACACCAGCCCTGCTCGTCCCGAAAATGCGGGTCGCGCCTGGGTGGGGCGCATCAAGAATACCCTCAAGGAGCTGCTGGAGAGAGAGGAGAGCAAGCCTGATAACTCCCTCTGCGAGCAAGTCCTTGCTCTAGTAGAGCAGGAGCGCCCTTCAGCCCGCACCCTGGTTCTTTTTGCCAGCCGCAATCCCGCCGGCAAGCCAGTGCTGCGCCGAATCGACCTGCAGGTGGAGCTGCCGGTGGTGGATCTGGCCCATGGGCGGGTGGAGGCCCGCTGGGGGGAACCTTACCTCACGCCCCTTTTCTTTGCCTTTGATGAATACGAGCGGGGTGGGGTGTTGCACCTGTCTGGTAACAGGTGGCGCTTTTACGAGCTCTTCTTGGGGGAACTGCGAGAGGACACGGAAATCTTTGCCAACATCAGCGCCGAGGAATGGCAGGAACTGCAGGAGCTGGCCGGCCGCATTGAAAATGCCGTTGCCGAACGTCGCGCCCGCAGCGGTGGCACCTTCGACAAGCTTTCCCCCAAGGAGCGGGAGGCGGCCAAGGTCAGCCTCTGGATGCACAAGCTTTACCTGCGCCTGGCTTCCGCCCTGGATAAGGCAGTGGATCGCCTGGGCATTGAGCGGCTGGTGCTCATGGGCGAAGCCTGGCAGGTGTCCCACTTTGAGGGCTATCTCAACCGCGGCCTACGCAACCGCATCGTCGCGCGGGTGGGGCACCCCGCCAACCTTCACACACCGACGCCGCAAGACATCCTCGACCGAGTGGTACCCGTCCTGGAGGCCGCTGAGCGCCGAGGAGAGCTGGCTTTGTTGGAGCGGATTCGAGAGCAGCCCGGCGCTTGGGGCTTGGATGCGGTGCTGGACGCCCTCCAGCTAGGCCGGGTGGAAATCCTTGTCCTGCCCTGGAGGCTAGAGGCCACCATCTGGCGCTGCCCAGACGGCTTTGTGGGAGGAACCCAGGAGATGGCCCAGCTCCTTTGCCCAGAGCCACAGCCGGCACCCCTGCGGGATCTGGTGTGGGTGCTAGGCCGCGATTTTGGCGCTAAACTGGAGTTCGTTCGCGGCGAAGCTGAAGAGCGCTTGCTCCACGAGTTTCAGGGAGCAGCAGCGCTGCTGCGCTGGTAGGTCTAGCAACTTGAGCAGGGATGGCCCAACCCTCTAGCTAGATCCCAGAGCAACGGTGTAGGCTGCTAGCATAATCTGGCCCATCCTGTCTAGCGAGGGATCCCCTTGACCCAATCCATTGACCTCCCCACCAGCGTCGATACGTTCTTGCAAGAGCTGGCCGCCATTCAGCAAGTGGGGCCAAAGCGGATAGCCATCTTGGGCACTCGCCATGTGCCCATTACCCACCAGTACCTCATCGAGACCCTCAGCTACGCCTTGGCCCTTACCGGCAACCGCATCCTCACGTCCGGGGCTATTGGTACCAACCTGGCTGTAATTCGTGGAGCAATGCGGGCAGATATTAAATCCTTGACGGTGATCCTGCCCCAAAGCCTAGAGCGGCAGCCGGCAGAGTCGCGGGCCAGTTTGGAGCAGGTGCTGCATCTGGTGGAGCACCCTGAAAACGACCACCTGCCTCTAGCGGAGGCCAGTCGCCTCTGCAATCTGGAAATCATCAGCAAGTGCCAGCAATTGATCTGTTTTGCCTTCCACGACAGCGTCACGCTTTTGGAGGCCTGCAGGCACGCTGAGGAGCAACACAAGGTGGTTACGCTCTTCTACTTCGACTAATTCCTTGGCGAAGGAGGGCAGGCAGAATGGGGTCGCTGGTGGGAAACTCGCCACCCTTTCCCAAGGCCCCTGCCTCCTCTATCGGGGTAGGGGCAGCCAAAGAGAGTGTCTACTTTCGCTCCGATGCCCAAGGGATCCACCTGCACCTGCCCACCACCCTAGCTTGGGAAGAAGTCTGGGAGGAGCTCGTTTGGCAGTTGCGCAGCCGCAAGTCCTACTGGACGGGGGTGGCTCCTCTAACCCTGTGGTGCCAGGAGCGAGAGCTGGATCTGCCCACCCTGCAGGCCCTGGCTGTCCTGTTGGCGCAGCATCGGCTGCAGCTATGGCGCGTCCAAACCCGATCCCGCACGACCGCCATTGCCGCGGCAACCTTGGGCTATTCGGTGGAGCAATCCTCCCTTTTGGAGGTGGTTCCCTCTCCTCCTCCCGACACTGCCCCTCTGTACCTGCGTTCAACCGTGCGCTCGGGCATGTCCGTACGCCACCGTGGCTCTGTCTTCCTCTTGGGAGATCTCAACCCCGGCGGCGAGATCGTTGCGGGCGGCGACATTTGGGTTTGGGGACGGCTGCGAGGGTTGGCGCATGCCGGCGCCGAGGGGGATAGAAGTGCAGTGATCCTGGCCTTGCAGTTGGAGCCCACCCAATTGCGCATCGCCGACCAGGTGGCCCGCCCCCCAGAAAGTGGCTCCCCTTGCAATACCCCTGAGGTGGTTTACTTGCAAGATGGTGCCATCTGCATCGCCAGCCTTCAGGAGTTTCTGCGGAGAAGAGCATGGGCCGAGTTATCGTCATAACCTCTGGGAAGGGAGGAGTAGGCAAAACCACCCTGACAGCCAACTTAGGCACTGCCTTAGCACGCTTGGGTCGCTCGGTAGCGGTGGTGGATGCCGACTTTGGCCTGCGCAACCTGGATCTGCTGCTGGGCCTAGAGAATCGGGTAGTGTACACGGCTCTAGAAGTCATTGCAGGGGAATGTCGCCTTGAACAAGCGTTGGTGAAAGACAAACGCACCCCCAATCTCTCCTTGTTGCCAGCAGCCCAAACCCGCAACAAAACAGCAGTCAACCCGGAGCAAATGCGGCAGTTGATGGAGAAGCTTGCCGGTAGCTACGACTATGTGTTGATCGACTGCCCGGCCGGGATTGAGCAGGGGTTTCGCAATGCCATTGCCGGGGCAACAGAGGCCCTGCTGGTGACTACGCCCGAAGTAGCTGCCGTGCGGGATGCAGACCGGGTGGTGGGCTTGTTGGAAGCGGCGGGGATCTCCTCAATTCAGCTAATTGTTAACCGCCTGCGCCCCGACATGGTAACCGCTGGCCAGATGATGGCCGTGGAAGATGTGGTGGAGGTGCTGGCCATCCCTTTGGTGGGTATGATTCCGGAAGACCGAGAGGTGATTGTCTCCACCAACAAGGGAGAACCCATGGTTTTGGCTGCCCGTCCCTCTCCGGCTGCCCAGGCCATTCAGCGCATTGCCCGACGGCTGGAAGGGGAGGTGGTGGAGTTCCCCAAGTTGGCCGGCTTGGGTGAGTCTTTCTGGGAAAAGGCAAGGCGATTTTTAAGCCAAAAGGTGTTCTGAAGCCCAGCAGCCCTTAGCTCTCTTTCAACGAGACTAGAATAAAGCCCATGCTCCTCGAGTTTTTGGATCAGCTTTTCCCCCGCTCCCCCGGCGGCAGCCGCGAGCAGGCCAAGCAGCGCCTGAAATTCATCTTGGCCCACGACCGCGCCAATCTCAGTCCGGCAGCCCTGGAATCGATGCGGCTGGAAATTTTGGGGGTGGTCTCCCGCTATGTGGAGCTGGACTCGGAGGGGATGCAATTCCACTTGACCGTGGAGGGGAGCACAACGGCCCTCATTGCTAACTTACCCATTCGCCGAGTTAAGCCGCTGGCAGCAGCCGAACTCGACCCTTCTGCAAAGGGGCAGCCGGATTAGCCAGGGGGGTTCACTTCGGCCTGAGCTACCCTGGGCTCAGGGAGCATCTGCCCTCGGCAAAAGGATGCTTTCTCCTGTCTGTCCCGGGGTGGAGTTCTCTGCAGGTGTTTCTAGTCTCTCATGGCAGCTTTGAGGGGCAACCCTACTGAACAGGAGAGAGCTGCTGGGGCAGAGTTCTCACGGAGGGAGGTTGAGCCTCGGCATGGAAAGCTCTTTTGAGCTGACGATCCTGTTTACGCTGGCCTTGGTGGCCGGGATCGCAGCTCAAGTCCTGGCTAACTTTGTCAAGGTGCCCAGCATTGTCTTCCTGCTGCTGTTTGGGGTGCTGCTGGGGCCAGATGGCTTGGGCTGGGTTCGCCCCCAGATCATGGGATCCGGTCTGGAGGCGCTGGTGTCGCTAGCAGTGGCCCTGATCCTGTTCGAGGGAGGGCTGAACCTGCGGCTACAACGCCTCAACCAGGTCTCCGGCAGCCTGCGCAATCTGGTATTGCTGGGATCGCTTTTGACCTTGGGAGGGGGGGCACTGGCGGCCCACTATTTGGGAGAGTTCCCCTGGCCCCTAGCCTTTCTGTTTGGATCCCTGGTGGTGGTGACGGGGCCAACTGTAGTTAACCCCATCCTCAAGCGGGTACGCGTCGATCCCGCCGTCAGCACCCTCTTGGAAGGGGAAGGGGTGCTCATCGATCCGGTGGGGGCCATCTTGGCAGTGGTGGTGCTGCAGGTAGTGCTTTCCGGCCACCCCAGTTTCTTGATGGCCCTGGAGCAGCTATCTAGCCGCTTGGCCATTGGGTCAGCGGTGGGGGCGCTGGGGGGCTGGCTGATGGGATCCTTTCTGCTCTGGTCGCGGCAATTTTTGACGGAGGAGCTGCGCAACTCGGTGGTGCTGGCGGGGGCGCTGGGGGTATTTGCCCTGGCTCAGTCGCTGCGCTCAGAGGCAGGGCTGATGGCGGTAGTGATGGCAGGCCTAGTGGTGCGGCAGAAGGCAGCCATTGCCGAGCGGAGCGTGCGCCAGTTTCACGGCCAGTTGGTGGTAATGGCCATCTCGGTGCTGTTTATCTTGCTCACCTCCACGCTGTCCCTAAAGGCGGTATTGGCTTTGGGGTGGGGAGCCTTGGCCACGGTGCTCTGCCTGATGCTGGTTGTCCGCCCCTTAAGCGTGTGGCTGTGTACCTGGGGCAGCGATCTCAACTGGCGGCAGAAGTTGTTTGTGGCCTGGCTGGCTCCCCGCGGCATTGTGGCGGCTTCGGTGGCTTCTTTGTTTGCCATTTTGTTGACGGAGCGGGGCATCACTGGGGGAGATGCCCTCAAGGCGCTAGTGTTTTTAACCATCTCGGCCACGGTGACAGTGCAGGGGCTAACCGCCGCCTGGGTGGCTCGTTGGCTGGGCCTAGACCAAGGCAGTTCCACCGTGATCCTTGGGGATCACCCGCTGGTTGAACCCTTGGCCGAATTGCTGCGCTCCCTCAACCAAGTCGTGGAGGTGCTGCCCTTGCCTTCGGCAGCCTGTTGGCGCCAGCCCGCTGGCCAAACTGAGCCCAACGGCCACAAGGTTGGCTCTGCCCTGGGGGATGAAGTTGGCCGGCTGCTGCCGGGATCGCTGCAGGAAGTGGTGCTGAGCGAGTCGGCCCTGTTGAAGGCCGATATTGACCATGCGGAGACGCTGCTGATTCTGACGCGGGATCCCCAGATGAACTGGGCCATTGCCGAGCTGATGGTGAAACTCGCAGTTTCCGCTGCCATCTGGACGGTGTTGCTGCCCGAGATGCCCATCTTAGAAGGGATCCGCACCCTGCCGATCTCTTTTGCCCAACTGCAACGCTGGGCCGGCTACCTAGAGGCCAAGCGCGCGGAGCTGCGCTCGATTACCCTGCCCACTTTAGCGGATTTGGGCCTGAAGCCCTCCCCCTCTGCCGTGGCCTCGGCCCAGGAGTCGAGCTCGGCAGCGCGCTTAGCTCTGCTCAACCCCCTTTCGGCCCAAATAGGGTTGGAGGATCCCACCCTGGAGCGGCTGCGGGATCAGTTTGCCTACCGGATCAAAGCCGATCTCTGCCTGCCTTTGCTACTGGTGCGCCCGCAGCGGGCAGGGAGCTGGTGGCAAAAGGGAGCCCGGTCATCCCCGGTAGGGCGGCTATTTTACCTGCCCAAGCCCGACATGTGGCGGCGCGGGGATTGCATCTACTACCTAGAGCGCCTGGCCAGCCCTGTAGAGGCCGCGGCTCCCTCTGCAAGAGATCCGGATTTGCCCCCAGCCGAGTTCCTGCCCCAGTATGTTGGGGGTGTCAAACTCCACTTCGATCTCTAGGAACCTCGGGGCAGCCAGCAGCCACTGGGGATGAGGGGGCACCCCTGCACCTGCTCGGGCCGGCCCAGGTAAACCCAGGCCGAGGTGCCACTTTCCAGTTGCACCCACTGCCGCTGGTACAGCCGCGGGTGGTCTTCCAGCTCGTCCAAGCGGGGCAACAGGCTCAGGGGAATGCGATAGCACTCGCCGTAGAGCCGATTTCGGCCAGGGATCGCCATGGGGTAAGGGCCGAGATCGTAGAGGTCGATGTGGTTGAGGCTGTCTGTTCCCAAAAACTCCGCCCCTTGCAGCAGGCTGTGGTACTGGCCGCCCCGCCGCAGGGAGCCGTAGACAAAAACCACCGTCGTCTGTTCCATCTGGCTCTAGGAGGTGGGGAAGTGGGGGGACTGGGCCCATTTTTGGCCAAGGCGCGGCTCTGAGCCGGCCAGCAGGCGCTCGATGTTGCGCCGGTGGGCGCCGATTACATAGATCCCGCCCGCCAGGGCAAACACCCTATAGGGCAGGGGCTGAGCCGTTGCCCACATCAGCAGCGGAGCTGCTACTGCCGCCAGCAGGGAGCTGAAGGAGACGATGCGGGTGAGGGCAATCCCCACCAGCCAGACGCCAAAGGTAGCCAGGGCCACTGGCCAAGCCATGGCCAACAGGATCCCTAGGCTAGTGGCCACCGACTTGCCGCCCTTGAAGCCCAGCCAGCAGGAGCGGCTGTGGCCAACCACTGCCCCCAGGGCAGCCACGGCCACCCACCACGGCGACCCCAGAGCTAATCCCAGCGCCACCGCTGCAGCCCCCTTGGCGGCATCCACCAGCAGCACCAGCAGCGCCGGCCCTTTGCCCAGCGTCCGCAACACGTTGGTTGCCCCCGTCGAGCCGGAGCCCGCTTGGCGGAGGTCGATCCCGCCCCACCAGCGGCCCACCCAGTAGCCGGTGGGGATGGATCCCAGCAAGTAGCCTCCAAGGGCCGCAAGGAAAGCCAAAAGCCAGGCAGGCATAGGCAGGTCTTGAACGCTCCTTTTCACTTTGCCACAGGGCTTTCTTCTAGTCCCCCTTCGCGACAGCCCTGCGGCTTAGGCTAGCCAGGTTGACCTCCCAAGCAAGGCGCGGCTGCACAAAGTGCAAAAGCTGGCGGCGAATTTGCTCCAACTGCCAAATGGCCTGGCGGGATCCCTGCGCCCAGAAATGCTGCTGCAGATAGTCAATCAGCCACAGCTGCGCCGGCAAATCGAGAGCAGCTACTGCCCTAGCTAGCTCCAGCGCCTCTCGCAGCGAGGGGGGCCAGCGCCTTAGATCCTGTAGCAGCGACGGCGGAAGGCTCTGCAGATGCTGATGGGCGGCCAGCGCCCGTCCAGGGCTGCCTTGGGCCAGGGCAATGAGAGCCGAGCGAGGGATCCCCGGCAGCTCCGGGCAGCCCAAAGCAGCCAACACTTGCTCCGTCTCGGCCGAGCTGAGGCGGCGGAAAGGCACCGTCTGGCAGCGGGACAACAGCGTCGGCAGCAGGGAGGCCGCCTGGGGTGCGATGAGAACGATGTGGGCCGGCCCCGGCTCCTCCAGGGTTTTCAGCAGGGCATTGGCTGCACTTTCGGCTAGGGTTTCCGCTCCCTCCAGCACCACCAGCGAACGGCGGGCGCGCATTGGCCTACGGGCACAGAAGCGCGACACTTCCTGCACCTGTTCCAGGCGAATTTGCGGCGGGGAGCGCCGCTGCAGAGCTTGCGCCTCGGGGGCATCTGCTGGGATTAGGCGACCCTGATGGAGATAGGTGGGGCTGACCCAGTGGAGATCGGGGTGGGTGCCCGCCAGCAGCCAATGGCAGCTAAGGCACTGGCCGCAGGGGATCCTGGTGCTGGACTCGCACAGGAGAGCTTGAGCAAACCAGCGGGCCATCAGGCGCCGCCCCACCCCTTCTGGCCCTAGGAAGCAGTAGCTTGAGGTCACCCGCCCTTTCTCTAGGGCCGCCGCGAGCAGCTGCGCCGCCAGCTCCTGGCCGACAATGTGCTGGGGGGGCAGAACCTTTACCCCCTCAACTGTCTCGGGGGCCGTGGGCTGAAGCATGGCAGAGTACCCTAATCCCGGGCAAAGCTACCAAGGGATCCCTCCGGGGGGCAAAGCCTCATCTCTGCCCCAGTTTCGCTGTTAGCCGGTGGGATCCAGCCGCATTAAAACTTGGCCAAATTCCACCGGCTGGCCGTTGCTCACCAAAATCTCCCTTACCACACCTGCTGTTTCTGCTTCTATCTCGTTCATCACCTTCATGGCCTCGATAATGCACAGGGTTTGGCCTTTGTTTACCCGTTGACCTACTTGGACAAAGTCCGCTTCTCCAGGAGCAGGAGCGCTGTAGAAGGTTCCCACCATGGGTGACACTACCTCCACCCAGTGGCTCGGTGGAGATTTGGGGGCAGGCACAGGAGGAGGAGTCTCGGCAGGAGCAGAAGGGGGCGAAGCAGTAAGGGAGGGAGCAGTGGTGGTGGAAAGCTGAGCAGCAGAGATTCCTTTGCGCAGAGTAAGGCGGAAATCCTTGCACTCTAGAGTTAACTCGCTAACATCGCTCTCTTGCAGAGCGGCCAGCAGAAGGCGAATTTCCTGCCAATTAATGACATCCAAGGGAAGTCACCTGTCCACAACAGCAACCTAGCGACGGGGAAGAGCCATCACTCGCGGCCTAGGTAGGTGTCCGTGCGAGTATCGACTCGAACCCGCTCTCCCACTTTGATAAACAAAGGCACCTGGATCTCGGCGCCGGTTTCTAGCTTGGCAGGCTTAGTCCCCCCTGTAGCTGTGTCTCCCCTTACGCCCGGGTCCGTCTCCACCACTTCCAGGACAACACTGGTGGGCAGCTCCACGTCGATCACCTGCCCCTTCCAGCGCAAAACAGACACTTCCATATTTTCCTTCAGGTATTTCACGGCAGAGCCCACCTGGGCGGTACTGAGCACAGCCTGCTCGTAGGTCTCCATGTCCATGAACACGAGGTTATCTCCTTCCGCATAGAGATACTGCATGTTCACCTTTTCGATGGTGGCAGCAGGCAGCATTTCGCCGGCGCGGAAGGTTTTCTCGACAACGTTGCCGGTCTGCATGTTTTTGAGCTTGGTGCGCACAAAGGCCGCCCCTTTGCCTGGCTTGACGTGGAGAAACTCGATGACTTTGTAGGGAGCGCCATCAATCTCTACAGAGACGCCGGGGCGCAAGTCGTTGCTTGAGATCATGTCAGCACGGGGTCTGTGGCCTAGCCTTCCCAATCTTACCGCGCCTGGGGGGTACTCCGATTCACCCCGCTGAGATCAATGGGCGGCTGCCGTCCGTACTTAGGCAACACCTCCTGCCAGGGAGGGCGCAGGCCTGCAAGAAAGTCAGCACGGGCAAGCTCTGCCAGCGCCAGCACAGGCACCGGCTCTACCCAATCGGCGGCATCGACCGCTAGCGCCTGCGGCCACTGGCGGAGAAGGGCCTGCCAAGCCACCGCCTCCCAGAGTTGATCGGCCACTTCAGCCACTACCTGGTCTGGGCCTACCCGGTACACGCCGCCATACCGCTCCCCCCGCTTGGCATCCATGTGCACCGCCACCGTCAGGGGCTGGAGTGGGGATCCCTGCTCCTGCCACACCTGGCGGGCAATAACAGCCAAGGACGAGTAGCCAAACACGGGAATGCCCAGCTGCTGCCCCACCAGCCGCGCCACGCTCACCCCCAAACGGCTACCGGTAAAACTCCCTGGCCCGACGGCGACAGCGATCCCCGCCACCTGGGACCAGTCTTGGCCAGCCAAGAACTCCTTTAGGCACGGGTGCAGCCGCGCTGCCATCTGGCGATCTAGCCACCAACTTTGGCTGCGGACTTCCCTCTCCTTTCCTTCCAGCGGCAGTAGGGCTAGGCCCAAAAGGGGCGTGGTGGTGTGGATCCCTAGAATCCAGCGGGCAAGCGACATGGCTTCTTTCAGGAGAGTTGACAGAACTTAACGGTTGGATTAAGGTTAGGTTGTCCATCTTCGCAC
>NZ_JANSHR010000048.1:0-1117 GCF_047461675.1 Synechococcus sp. R70.1 | reverse complement strand
CCCCCAGGTGAACCGCGCCAAGCCCCCTTCCGCCCAGCCCGACCCCTACATCCCCGTGGGCGTGGTGCGGCAGACCGAGGCCGGCATCGTGGTCCGGGGGGCCCGGATGACGGCCACCTTCCCCCTGGCCGACGAGGTCCTGATCTTCCCCTCCACCCTCCTCCAGGCGGGGAGCGAAAGGTACGCCCTGGCCTTCGCCCTCCCCACCTCCATCCCGGGCCTCCACTTCGTCTGCCGGGAGGGCCTGGTGGGCGGGGATAGCCCCTTTGACCACCCCCTCAGCAGCCGCCTCGAGGAGATGGACTGCCTGGTGGTCTTTGACGATGTCCTGGTCCCCTGGGAGCGGGTCTTCATCCTGGGCAACGTGGAGCTTTGCAACCGCGCCTACGCCGCCACCGGGGCCCTCAACCACATGGCCCACCAGGTGGTGGCCCTGAAGACCGCCAAGACCGAGGCCTTCCTGGGGGTGGCGGCCCTCATGGCCGAGGGGATCGGGGCCGACGCCTACGCCCACGTTCAGGAGAAGATCGCCGAGATCATCGTCTACCTGGAGGCCATGCGGGCCTTCTGGACCCGGGCCGAGGAGGAGGCCAGGGAGAACGCCTACGGCCTCCTGGTGCCTGACCGAGGGGCCCTGGACGGGGCCCGGAACCTCTACCCCAGGCTCTACCCCCGCCTGAGGGAGATCCTGGAGCAGATCGGGGCCTCCGGCCTCATCACCCTCCCCTCGGAGCGGGACTTCAAGGGGCCCCTCGCCCCCCTTCTGGAGAAGTACCTGCAGGGGGCGACCCTCGAGGCCAAAGAGCGGGTCGCCCTCTTCCGCCTGGCCTGGGACATGGCCCTCTCGGGCTTCGGGGCCCGGCAGGAGCTTTACGAGCGCTTCTTCTTCGGCGACCCGGTGCGCATGTACCAGACCCTCTACGCCGTCTACGACAAGGAGCCCTACAAGGCCCGGGTCAGGGACTTCCTCAAGGGCTCTTTGGCGGTCTTTGCGGAGGTGGAGGCGTGAAGGAGGCCTTTAAGGAGGCCATGAGCCGCTTCGCCGCCGGGGTCACGGTGGTCTCCGCCCCGTGGGGCGGGGCGGAAAGGGGAAGCCCGCCCCCCCCCTCCAGTCGCG
>NZ_JANSHR010000047.1:0-1117 GCF_047461675.1 Synechococcus sp. R70.1 | reverse complement strand
ACGAGGAGGAGTAGAAGGATTCCGAAGCGAGAGAGTCGCGTTGTCAGCCTCCTGTCCGTCATCGAGCATCCGCCCGAAGCATCATGGTAGCAGGGAAAGCGAGGTGAAGCGGGATGAGCCAGAGCGCAGAGTGGCGGCTTATCGACCTGGACAGTGGCCGCTGCATCGCTGAACGGGTCGAGCTCGCTGCCAGCTGGTGGAACCGGCTCCGCGGCTTGATCGGACGCAAGGAGTTCTGCGCTGCTCAGGCACTCGTGCTTCGTCCGTGCTCGGCGATCCACACCTTCGGGATGCGCTTTCCGATCGATGTTCTGTTTCTCGATCACCGGGGGACAGTGCAACGTGTCGTCGAACAGGTGCGACCACAGCGAATCGGTCCGATCCATTGGAAAAGTCAAATCGTCATAGAATTACCTGCTGGAACCGTTCGGCAGTTCGGATTAGCTCCAGGATGCAGGTTGGCTCTTTGCCGAGCCGATGGGGAAAGAGTGCCGTGGCAAGACAACTCGGTCACCGAACCGTTCTAATGGCGCTTCGTGATTGCGTGGAACGCTGGTTTTTACCGTCAACCTGCGGCGGATGTGGTTGGCCTGGTGCGTGGTGGTGCTCGGAGTGCCAGCGGAGTCTGGTCCGTGTCGCGGATTGCCACCCCCGGTGTGTGCGCTGTGATGGTCTCGTGCCGAAACCAAGTGCAGTATGCGCCGATTGCGTCGACTGGCCTGCAGCACTCATCGCGGCACGAGCGTTGTTTCTCTATCGAGGACCCGTTCGTGCCGCGTTGCATCGGGCGAAGTACCGGGGCGAGCGTCGCCGGATGGACGAACTTGCGAGTGAGTTGGGGCGGGCCAGCCCGGAAATCCTGGCACCGTGGCGAAGTGACTTGACCTGCGTCGTACCGATACCCCTTCACCCGTTGCGCCGGCGTGAGCGCGGGTTCAATCAAAGTGCGATACTGGCAAAAGCGGTCGCTGGCCAACTCGACATCCCCTTTCATGATCAACTCCAGCGAACGCGAGACACGGCTTCTCAAGTCGGACGGACTCGCTCGCAACGCTGGGCGAACGTCGCTGGTGCTTTCGTCTGGTCTGGCTCTCCGCTGCAAGGGACGGTGTTACTG
>NZ_JANSHR010000046.1:0-1117 GCF_047461675.1 Synechococcus sp. R70.1 | reverse complement strand
CGCTCCCGCGCTTTGACCCGTCGCAGGATGCGGGCGGTCGGCTCGGCGGGCGCGTGTTCCTGCTCGACGGTTAGCGTCTCGCCGTCGAAGTGGGCGCGGTAGGCGACGCCGTTCACCTGCCAGCGTTTGCCGTGCTGGGCGACGCTGGGGCACGCGGCGCACACGCCCGATTCGGGATTGCGCAGGCTACAATCGGGCACGCGCACGCCCAACTCGCGCAGCAACGGCTCGACGGCTTGACGCGCCGACTCAGGGCTGAGGCGTTCAGGGTCGTACTCCACCTCCACAGTGTCGTCGCGATAGCGGTAGCGCACGCGCCGCAGCCCCCGATTCGCCAACGCGACCTTCGCCATCTCGTCGACGCACGAGTCGGCTTCGGCGAGACGCTTGCGTACACAGCGCACGATGCCCATTATGCGCTCTCCTTGCCGTTGCGCTGCGCCGCGCGGCAGTCGGGGCACAGCCCGTAATACACAATTCGCGCGCCCTGCACCTCGTAGCCCGAACGCTGCTCCACGATGTGCTGAATTTCATGCACCAGCCGCTCGTCGAAGTCCACCACGCGATGGCAGCGCACGCACACGAGATTGATATGCGGCGTCAGGTCGGCGTCGAAATGCTCCGCGCCGTCGCCCGCGTCGCCCAGCGCATGCACCAGTCCCATCGATTTGAGCACATGCAGCGTCTTGTAGACCGTCGCCAAACTCAGCGTGGGGAACTGGGGCAGCAGTTGGTGGTATATCATCATCGCCGTCGGGTGGTCTTTGCTTTCCGCCAGCACTTGACAGATTGCCACGCGCTGTGGCGTGAGGCGCAGCCCCGCTTGCTTCAGCCCAACAATCAGCCGATTCATCATCGCCTCCGATGGAAAATGGTTCTCTGAAGCGAATTATACTCTACACGACGGGCGCGTGTCAAGGGGGCGGCTTGGGGTATCCTACCCGATTGATGGCGGAGCGGATAGCGTTGGGTGACGGGCAGCCGCTGCTGATACGCGAGGCGCAGGTGCGCGAGGTGCTCACGATGCCCCGCGCGATTGACGCGCTGGAGGCGGCGTTCCGCGACTGGGCGCACGGCAGGGCGACGAACCAGCCGCGCCAGCGCGTCTACACCCCGC
>NZ_JANSHR010000045.1:0-1117 GCF_047461675.1 Synechococcus sp. R70.1 | reverse complement strand
GAAATCATCCCGCCCAGCGCGCCGTTCGCGAAAATCGCCACCCCGCCGACCGCGCGCTCCACCGTCTGGTAGTACCAGTGGCAGAAGTCGCTGGTGAGCTGGTCGTTGTTCAGCACTTCGGGATGGCAGGCGAAGTTGGTTAGTGTGGCGATGACCTTGCCGTCCGCCTTGCTGCGGAACTGCATCACCGCCGCTTCGGTGTCCAGAATCTGCTCGATGCGGTAGTTTTTGGCGACGCCTTCGATGGTGGTCTTTGCAAAGCCCACAAGCGCGGGTTGCAGTTTGCTTGCGGCTTCGTCGACGGTCTTCGCGACGGTCTCAATCACGAAGTTCACATATTCGTTATCGCGTCCCGACTGTGTGGGAGTCGGTCCCCACAGTCCAATCGTGTCGGGCGCGGAATGCACATGCGTACACAGCACCATCACGCGGTTGGGAGGCACGGATTTGACCTGCTGACGGATCTTCTGCACATCGTCGCGCAGCAGCCCCAGCAGGTCGCACACCACGATTGCCAGCCGCTCGTTGCCCACTTGGATGACGAGGGCGCGCGCCCAGATATCGTCGTGGACGCCGCCTGTGTTCGGGCGGTTCGGCGAATAGCCCGCCAGGAACACCTGCTTGGTCGGGGTAATCTTGTTGGCAGCTGCGCCCGCTTGCAGCCCTTGCGCCCAACTTGCAAGCAGCAGAACCAGACTCAGCGTCGTTGCTAATAGCCGCATAAACATTCACCTCCTGTACCGACTGGTTGTTCGGTACAGGAGGTGTGATTCCTGCTATCGCCTCGGCGTCATCGGCTCACGACGCGCCAGAAGTCGCCGTGCCGCTTGACGGTGTAGTTCGAGCCGATGAGTAGCTTCTGCAGCGCGTCTTCGAGCGTGGCGTCCTGCACATCCAGCACGACCAGCGGCTCCGCGCCGTTGGGCGCCCACTCAATGGGCGTCTGGTACGCGCTGGCGAGTTGGCGCAGCGCGTCGCCGAGTTTCGCTTGCAGGCGCAGGCTCGCCAGTTTCGCTTGCGGGTAGCCCGCGGGCACATACAGCACGCGCGATTGACCGTCCAGCGTCCACTGCAAGGTCAGCACGCGCTCGCCCGAAGTGTACAGCAGCGTCTGCAG
>NZ_JANSHR010000044.1:0-1117 GCF_047461675.1 Synechococcus sp. R70.1 | reverse complement strand
GGGTGGCTCAGCCCGTGATTGATGGCGTAGAACAGCTCGCGGTCGTAGTGCGTCAGCGTCTCCATCAGAGCAGCGACATTTTGCCGAAGCCGACATACTTCGGCTGGCTCAGGCGTTCAATGCGCTGCAGCATGTCCTCGAAGCACATGTGGTGTTCCTGCATGTCGCCGCGCACGATGGGGTCAATCGGCAGGGTGGGCGTGTCGTTGATATGGACGCTCAGGGCGCGGGCGTGGCGGGCGAGTTCGAACGCTTCGGCAATATCGCGCGTGTAGACCGCCAGCCGCACGCCGATCGAGAAGCAGTTCAGCTGACGCAGCAACTCGTCGGGCGTCTCGTAAGCGTGCAGGATGACGACGGGTCCGAACACCGCCTCGGCGTAGAGCGGGCTGGCGGGCGGCACATCGGTCAGTACGGTGGGCAGGTAGAAGGGTAGTTCCGCCTTTGCGCCTGTCAGCGCCCGCGCGCCGCGCTGCAGGGCGTCATCCACCCACTGCGCCACGCGCTCCAGCGCGTGCGGGTGGATGAGGGGCGCAAGCGAGGTATTCTCGTCCATCGGGTCGCCCGTATGCAGGCGCGCCACCCGCTCAATCAGCGCGTTCGCCAGCGGCTCGTACAGGCTCTGATGCGCCCACACATGCTGAATTGAGGTGGGCGACTGCCCTGCCATCATAAACCCGCAGCAGGCGACCTCGTCGGCGACCTGTTCGGGGTCGGCGCTTGGGCAGGCGACCAGCACGCCGATGGTGTCCAGCTCCATCTCGATGCGTTTCGCACCTGCGTGAACAGGCAGGTTCAGCCCCACCTCGCGGCTGCCCGTGAAGGTCAGCATCTGCACCAGCGGGTGCGCCGCCAGCGCGTGTCCTAATTCCTCACCCTTGCCTGTGAGGATGCTCAGCGCTTCGGGGGGCATGCCTGCGCGGTACAGCAGTAGTCCCAGCCGCAGCACGGTCAGCGGGGCTTCGGTGGAGGGCTTGAGGATGACGGCGTTGCCCGCGGCGATGGCAGGTGCAGCTTTTTGCGCCGCGTGCGCCAGCGGCAGGTTGAACGCCAAGATCGACGCCACCACGCCCAACGGCTCGCGCGCCCAGAACCCGAACCGCGACGCGCCGTCCGT
>NZ_JANSHR010000043.1:6755-31579 GCF_047461675.1 Synechococcus sp. R70.1 | reverse complement strand
CGTGGAAGCAGGAAGAAAGCGTCAACCTGGAGCAAAAGTCCGCTTTTGTCCAGCGTTGTATAAGTCTTTCAGAGCGGTTCAAGAGGTTTCCGTCATCGAAGCCAGAGCAGCCTGCACATCGGCTAGCTCAACTTGATCGGTCAGCTCCGCTTGGCCAATCCGGCGCGGCAAGACAAAGCGAATCCGTCCTTGTTTAACTTTTTTGTCGGCCTGCATAACCTGCAACACCGCCTCCCAAGGGATCCCGGCAGGCCAGTGGCTGGGCAGCCCTGCCCTCTCGATCAGGTGCCGCTGCCGTTCGGCTTCGGTGGCACTCCACCAGCCTAAGCGACGGGCAATCTCCCCGGCAGCTACCATGCCGATGGCAACAGCCTCCCCGTGTAGGTAGCGGCGGTAGCCGGTAACGGTTTCTAGGGCATGGCCAAGGGTATGGCCGTAGTTGAGGATGGCCCGCAAGCCCCCTTCGCGTTCGTCCTGCTGCACCACCCAGGCTTTGCACTCGGCACAGCGCCGCAGCAGATAGTGCAAGTCTGAGGGGGCAAAATCGGTGTAGCGGCCTAGCCTGGGCTGCTTTTCCAGAAACTCAAACAGGTCGGCGGCCTGGATGACACCGTACTTGATCACTTCGGCCAGGGCAGAGGTAAACTCCCGCCGGGGCAGGGTCTGCAACACCGTTGGATCCATCCACACCAGGCGCGGCTGGTAGAAGGCCCCAATGAGATTTTTCCCACCAGGATGGTTGACGCCGGTCTTGCCGCCAATGGCCGCATCCACCATGGCCAAAAGCGAAGTGGGCACCTGCACCCAAGGGATCCCGCGCAGCCAAGTGGCGGCGGCAAACCCAACCATATCCCCGATGACCCCGCCTCCCAGGGCAATAAGGGTGGAAGAGCGCTCCAGGCCAAAGCTCAAGGCGGCGTCGTAGATCCTGGCCACCGAGCGCAGGGTTTTGTAGCGCTCGCCAGCAGGCAAAAGAAAAAGATGGGCAGCAAATCCTGCTTGTTGCAGGCCCTGCATCAACTTTTCGGCAAAGTGCTTGGCAATGCCCGGATGGCTCACCACCAGCGCCTTGCCGGCAAGTCCTCTAGCTCGCATCTGCGATCCCAACTGGATGAGGTTGTGGCCCCTAGGGCCTTCTGGAGATTGGATGACGATGTCGTAGGAGCCGTGGGGAAGCTTGACAGGAATCAGACAGGGATCCATGGGCGGGGAATCCAGGGTGGCACGCTCTGTTACTTCACCTTCTCCCACCTGCAGGTTAGGACGGGATCCGGCTTTAACTTGTAGTTGTGCCTCGAAGTCCTTATGATTGAGGTATAGCCTCAAAAAGTTCAAGAAGCGCTTTTGCCCCTACCGCAGGGAGGAGTTTCATGGCTGGCAACACCGGAGAACGACCTTTTGTTGACATTATTACCAGTGTTCGCTACTGGGTCATTCACGCCCTGACCATTCCCGCCTTGTTTTTGGCAGGCTGGCTTTTTGTGAGCACGGGCCTAGCCTATGATATTTTTGGCACGCCGCGCCCCAATGAGTATTTCACCGCAGAGCGTCAGGAGTTGCCCATTGTAAGCGACCGCTTCAACGCTCTTGAGCAGCTGGAGAGGTTGACGCGCTAGAACGGGGTGAGGGCAGCAACTTCGCAACTGTTACAGTTTGTAAAAGAGGCAAGGTCTGAGCGATGGCAACTAAACCAGTTACTCAACCCAATGCTGACGAGCCTGTTTTTTACCCTGTTTTTACTGTCCGCTGGCTGGCAGTGCATACTTTGGCCATCCCAACTGTTTTCTTTCTGGGAGCCATTGCGGCAATGCAGTTTATTCAACGGTGAACCCCTATGGCTGATCAACCTGAAAAGAACCCTAATACCCAGCCGGTAGAGCTAAACCGCACCTCCCTATACCTGGGCTTGTTGTTGGTGTTTGTGCTTGGCTTGTTGTTTTCTAGCTACTTTCTCAACTGAGGCGAGGGTTATCCCTACTTCTAACAGCTGAGGAAGGACTGCAGGGATCAGTGCAAACCCGTTTTTGCTGGAAGCTAGGAGTGTAATCTCCTTTCGGTTCTTTTGGAGGCCAGTTGCTATGACCAGTCAAGCAAGGATCCCCCTGTGGATAGTGGCTGTGGTTGTTGGGTTGGGGGTGATTACGGTGGTTGGACTCTTCTTCTACGGCTCCTATACCGGTCTTGGATCGCCGGTGTAGTTTAGAGAAGTAGGGGAGGGCGAGGAGCAGTAATCCTCGCTCTGTCTCCTTCTACCTCGCGTGAAGGGGAAGAGTGGCCGTGCGGCGCAGCCCGCCGTCCTGTCTTATCTAGTGGGGTGGCACGGCGTCGTTAGATCAGAGCGCAAAGGTCAACCTTTGCGTACCTCTATTTTGGGGTGCCCCTTAGCTTGATTTATGGAGGGGAGGATCTCGCGCGGTAGGAGCCGTATTCTTTTGACCTAGCTGCACTTCAGCTAGGTTTTTTTACAGGATCCTAGAAACACCTGGGCAGCAGTGGTGCTGGGAAAAGCTATTTGCCTAGGAAAAAGTCAAGGACTGGGGAGGCGCAGGCAAAAACGGATCCCTTGACAAGGGTCTATATCTCTGTTAAGCGAGCATGAACTTTTTTAACGATCCGGACGGCGGCTGCTAGGAGGGGAGCTGAGGCCCCGTAGAATGAATCCCAAAATTCCAGGCAGGATCTTCGGACATGGATTACGTTCGCACCTTCAATGACGATCCCTGCGAGGGGCATCTTTCAACACCCATTAGCGATTCTCCTGTCACCCGTCTGTTTATCAACAATCTTGCCATTAACCGCCGCGGCCTCTCTCCTCTGCTGCGGGGGCTGGAGATTGGCTTAGCCCACGGCTACTTCCTGGTGGGGCCGGAGATTCTTCTAGGCCCGCTGCGCGATTATCCTGGAGCAGCCAATTTGGGCGGACTGGTTACGGCAATGGCCATTGTGCTGCTGGGAACCGCCTGTATGTCGGCCTATGGCAGCGTTACCTTTGGAAACAAGCCAGAAACGCCAGGAGCTAATCCTTTGTCCACAGCCCGCGGCTGGGGGGATCTGACAGCGGGGTTCTTCCTAGGGGGTATGGGTGGTGCCTTTGCTGCCTACTTCCTTTTGGAGAACTTTGCCGGGATCGATGCCATCTTCCGAGGATTGGTGAATTAGTTGTCAAGCTTGTCAAGGTACTGGAGGGGAGCAAGACTATGACCGGTTCTTACGCTGCCGCTTATCTTCCTTGGATTTTCATCCCCATTGTTGGTTGGCTGCTGCCGGCAGTAGCCATGGCTGTGCTCTTTCTGTACGTTGAGCGCGACTAACTCTAGTCTCGGTGGGTCTTGGAAGAGGGATCCCTTATCCAGGGATCCCTCCCTTTTTGGCAGGAGGGTGGACTTTGGCAAAACGGCTGTTTCACCATGGAAAAGTTGCTGCTGGTAGAAGGCCAAAAGCTAAAACTGGGTTCTCAACACCATCGTCCTAACCAAGCCAAAAAGCAAGGTTACAATACCCGTTTTCTGGGCGGCCTTGGCGGCGCTGGCGGTCCCACCGCTGGCTCACCAGGAAACCCAGGCAAGTCCGGGCCGGGTAGAATCCTCTAACTCAAGGTGGCTACGGGCTGGGCTTCTACCAAAGGCTGCTGAGTCTGCAAGTCGATAATGGTGGCTAGCAGGCGTCGCGAGGCGTCGATGGCAAATTCTACCCGCAGGCGGTCTTCCCCGACTCGCCCAGGGGGCTGCAGGCGGGCCAGGCAAGCTGGCTCAGTACCAGGGGTCAGGGATCGGAAATCGGTCTGCCGGGTAAGTTGGCGGCTGCTCATGCGCCCCAGCTCGTCGTAAACCACCTCGGCTTGGGCCACTTGGGCCACTTCCCCCACATCGAGGCGAATTTCGGTCTGGCCGTCGTTGGCCACCTGCAAGATCAAGGGCTCGGAGCGCCGGCAGGGGTAGGGGCTGCCCCGCTCGAACAAAGGGTAGTAGATATAGCTTTTTTGCAAGGGATCCCAGAGGCGGATGGCGTAGCTGTGGTGGAGGCGATCCTCCAGCTTCACCTGGCAGCCCACCTGCAGGGCGCCCAGGGCCACGGCATCGAAGGGGCGTTCGCAGCGGACTTTCTTTTTGCCGAAGTAGGAGCGGAGCAGCTCTTGGACTGCCGGCAGTTGGGAGCTCCCTCCCACCAGAAGCACTTGCTCAATTTGGCTTTTGGCCAACCCCCTTGCCTGGGCGGTGAGGAGGACATCGTCTAGGCACTGGCGGATTTGATCCAAGAGCTGGTGGGCTTCTAAAATCTCCTCCAGCGCCTGCCGATCCAAGCGCAGCTCATAGGCGGTCAGGGCCTCGTCGTCAAACCAACTGCTCACGGCCTCGGGCTGAGTGGAAAGGGCAATCTTGAGCTGCTCTGCCTGCTCCAAAAGCGTAATCCAGCTCAGGGCCCCAAGCTGCTGTCGGCTCAACCCCAGTTGCCCCAGCAGGTATTCGGCAATCCAGATGTCGATGTCCACCCCGCCTACGTAGGCATCGGCTTTGGCAATCACCTCCGCCTTGAGAACGGAGTTACCTGCCTGGGGGGCCAGGGTGCGCACTAGGCTGAGATCCAAGGTGCCGCCGCCGAAATCCACCACTAGCACCACGGATCCCGGCTGGCCGACCGCATAGCCCAGGGCAGCGGCAGTGGCCTCGTCCACGATTTGAATGGGATCCCAGCCACAGGCGCCGGCCACCCTCCGCAGCCAGTTCAAGTAGCGCTCAAAGGAGCCGACAGGGGCTGTAAACACCACCTGCTGCGGCTGCAGGCCCTCCTTCTGGACAGCTTCCATCACCGCCTGCAAAAAAGCCTGGGCCACCCTCTCAGCGTCGTAGCGCTCCCCATCCAGAACTCGCGGCGGAGGCACAAACTCTGCCACCAACTCCCGCTTGAAGCCCTGAAACAGCCGCTGCGGATCCACCGCTCCCCAACGACCGGCGCGCACAGTTTCCCCTACGAGGAGCTGGTTTTTGCCCTTCACATAGACCAAGCTGGGAATGGCCGAGTGGGCTTGCTCCTGCCGGGAAAGACCGGGAAAGCTGAGCAGGCGGGGCGCTGCTTGGACGGGATCCCAAACTGCCACCACCGTATTGCTGGTCCCAAAGTCAATGGCTAGCGTCGCTTTGGAGACAGGTGCCATCAGCTCAATCCTCCGGGCAGAGAGCGGCTGACTTTGGCAGGGCAGAGGATATAGTCTCCCCGGCGATAGCCAACAAAGCGGATGTAGACGGGATCCCCTGGCCGAATGCCCGGCTGATCCGGCTGGTGCAGTTGCGGGTCGAAGGGGACGGATTCAAGAGGGCTGCCGATGGGCTCATACCCCCAGTGCTGCAGCAGGGCATCCAAGGAGCGAAAGAGAGCCGTTACGTTTTGGGCCGGCCAATCGGGCTTGCGGCGGGCGATTTCGCGAACGGTGGGGTAGCTAGTAAGCAGCGGCTGCAGCAGGGAGAAGAGGACTTCCGGTGGTTCGGTGAATCCCATTTTGTCATGTCCGTTTAGGCGCAGCAGGGATCCCAAATCCCACTGCAGGGCGGCAGCCAGCTTTTGTAGTTGCTCCAGACGCAGGGATCCCCACTTCCCCTGGCGCACTTGATCGAGGGCACGGCGGCTGATCCCTGCCCGTGCTTGCAAGGCCCGCCATGAGAAGAGGCCAACGGCCCGCATGCGTTCCTGCAGCCAATTGTCCAGCGGTCTCTCGGCCATTGAATTTTGCCAGGGATCCCTACGATCATGCCGCAACTTGGGTTTGGGCTCAGGGATCCACAAGGCGCAGGGAACGGCTTATAGCTTCCACATCCCGGTCGTAGCGCTCGCGCCGGTTGGCCGGGTACACGAATTCAAAGCCGGCCTGCAGGGAAGGTCGGACAAGCTTTTTGAGGTAAAAAATCCGCTGACCGTCTGGTTCGTAGCCAGAGATCACAAAGAAATCCCGACCGGCAACTTGGTAGGTAACCCGGCGTCGGATGATCGGCTGCGGCGCAGCTCTTCTTGCAAGGCGCTGGCAGGCGTTGCTTGAAAGACGTTGTAGCCGCCCCAAGCGCGCAGCTCAGCTCCATCTTTCCCGATAAATACCTGGCCGTCGCTGTTGTCAGCTTCCCCTTGGGGGATAAAGTCTGCCGGGTAGTCGATGCGGTAGCCAAAGCGGGCATTGATGTAGGGTTGAAAACCTAACTGGGCTGAGATTCCATTTTCCAAGCTGAGCCCGGCAAGCAGACAGGCCAGGCACGCGGCAGATCTTCTTAACAAGGACTCCGTCCCGCTAACGCGATCGGTAGCCCTCTCCATACCCCTAAGTGTAGGCTGCTCTTGGAGAAGGCTGCGCCCAAAACCAAAATCCGAGGACTCCGGAAATCTTTTCCCTACAAAGAGGTCGGCCCATCTCCTTCCTGAGAGTTCTGTAGAATTGGGGAAGTTTATCTCCTATTGCCGGCTGCCAAACTCCTGCTAACCCTCTGCCATGACCCCGACTTCCCCAGCTACTGCTGCCCATCCTGCTGCTTTGGATCCCCTTGACCCGAGGGTGCGTCCGGATCCCCAGGGCCGGTTTGGGCCGTTTGGGGGCCGGTTTGTGCCGGAAACCCTGATGAGTGCCCTCACAGAGCTGGAGGAAGCCTTTGAGCGGCATTGGCAAGATCCCGACTTTCGCGCCGAGTTTCACAGCCTACTGCGGGACTTTGTCGGGCGGCCCAGTCCCCTTTACTTTGCCCAGCGGCTTACCGAGCACTACGGCGGCCCCCAGATCTACCTGAAGCGGGAGGATCTCAACCACACCGGCGCCCACAAGATCAACAACGCCCTTGGCCAAGTGCTGCTGGCGGTGCGCATGGGCAAGCGAAGGATCATTGCCGAGACTGGCGCTGGCCAGCATGGGGTGGCCACGGCAACGGTGTGTGCTCGTTTTGGGTTGGAATGCGTCATCTACATGGGGGCAGTGGACATGGAGCGGCAGGCCCCCAATGTGCAGCGGATGCGCCTGCTGGGCGCTGAGGTAAGGGGGGTCGAATCAGGCACAGCCACCCTCAAAGACGCCCTCTCCGAGGCCATCCGCGACTGGGTAACCAACGTGGAGACCACCCACTACGTCATTGGCACGGTGGCCGGACCCCACCCCTACCCGAAGCTGGTGCGGACCTTTCACGATATCATCGGCCAGGAGACGCGACAGCAGTGTCAAGAGAAATGGGGAGGCCTGCCGGACGTGCTGCTGGCCTGTGTGGGCGGCGGCTCCAATGCCCTGGGGTTGTTCAACGAGTTTGTTCAGGATCCCCAGGTGCGGCTTATCGGCATCGAGGCTGCCGGGGAGGGCTTGCACACCTCCCGCCATGCCGCGACCCTCAGCCGCGGTCGCATTGGGGTCTTGCACGGGGCCATGAGCTACCTGCTGCAAGATGAAGAGGGCCAGGTGCAGGAGGCCCATTCCATCAGCGCTGGCTTGGATTACCCCGGTGTGGGGCCGGAGCACAGCTACTTAAAGGAGATTGGGCGGGCTGAGTACTACGCAGTTACCGACGACGAGGCGGTGGAGGCGCTGCTATTGCTGTCGCGCCTGGAGGGAATCATCCCCGCCCTAGAGACGGCCCACGCCCTGGCCTACCTGAAGACCCTGGCCCCTCAACTTGGCCCCCAGCAGCGGGTAGTGGTCAATTGCTCTGGGCGGGGCGACAAAGATTTGAACGCCGTTTTCAAGTACTTGCAGCAGCGGGGGCGCAGCCTAGCCTAGGGTCTCGCCTAGAGGAACTCAAGGCGCCTACTGAAAATGGCAGCTTGCCGGGCAAATGGAAGCAGAGCCGTTGCATGAGTTCTAAGGCCCAAGCAGACTTGTGGCTAGCCGCCGTGCTGGGCAACACCCATGTGCGCTGGGGCTGGTTTGCCGGAGAGACCCTAATCAAAGTAGAGCAGTTTCCCACCCACCAGCCCTTGGCCTGGCCAGAAGAGACGGAGCTGTGGCTAGCTGCTGTCGGCTCTGCCCCTTTGCCGCCGAGATCTCCCTGGGTGCATTGCCTGGAGTTGTCGCAGGTGCCGCTGCGGGATCCCTACCCAGGCCTGGGGCTGGATCGGGCACTAGCTCTGTGGGCCGCTGGGATCCGCTACGGCTGGCCCTGTTTGGTCATCGACGCCGGCACTGCCCTGACCCTGACGGGAGCTGACCCTGAGGGATCCCTGGTGGGAGGGGCAATCCTGCCTGGCCTGGGGCTGCAGGCGCAAGCCCTAGCCGACCACACCGCCCGACTGCCCAAAGTGCAGTGGGATCCGGCAGATCCCTTGCCCCCCCGCTGGGCCAGGGACACCGTAGCCGCCATCCACAGCGGCATCCTTCATACGCTGCTAGCGGGATTGCGGGAGTTCCTCGCCGACTGGCGCCGCCGCTTTCCCCAAGGCCCGCTGCTGCTAACTGGCGGCGATGGCAAGCTGCTCTACCTCCACCTGCGCCCCCTCGACCCAGAGCTGCGCTGGGATCCTCACCTGGTGTTGTGGGGAATTGCCAGCTGCCGTCAGTTGCACCGCGCCGCCCAGCGGTTGCCTAGGGCAGAATAAAGCTATCAGCATAGGGGGATTTTCAACGGGATCCCATGGCCAACGGCAACACCTTCGGCGTCCTGTTTTCTGTCACCACCTACGGGGAGTCCCACGGTGGGGCGGTGGGGGTGGTGGTGGACGGCTGCCCACCGCGGCTGCCCCTGAGCGAGGCCGACATTCAGGCAGAGCTGGATCGGCGCCGTCCCGGCCAGAGCCACATCACAACTCCCCGCCAGGAAGCCGATCGCTGCGAGATCCTCTCTGGCGTTTTTCAGGGCTTTACCCTGGGCACGCCCATCCACATCCTGGTGCGCAACCAGGACGCCCGCCCCCAGGACTACAGCGAAATGGCCACCACCTTTCGCCCTTCCCATGCCGATGCCACCTACCAGGCCAAGTACGGCATCCGCAACTGGCAGGGGGGAGGACGGGCCTCAGCGCGGGAGACCATTGGCCGGGTGGCTGCCGGAGCCATTGCCAAGAAGATCCTGCGCCTGGCGGCAGGGGTGGAGATCCTGGCCTACGTGCAACGGGTCAAAGACGTGGAGGCCCAGGTGGATCCCAGCTCAGTAACAGCCGAACAGGTGGAAGCCAACATTGTCCGCTGCCCCGACCCACAAGCAGCGGCGGCCATGATCCAGAAAATTGAAGCAGCAGCACGGGAAGGGGATTCCCTGGGGGGAGTGGTGGAGTGCGTGGCCCGCCATGTGCCCCGCGGCCTGGGCTGCCCGGTGTTTGACAAATTGGAAGCCGACCTGGCCAAGGCGGTGATGTCGCTGCCCGCCAGCAAGGGGTTTGAGATTGGGTCGGGATTTGCCGGCACCTACCTGACCGGCAAGCAGCACAACGACGAGTTTTACATGACTCCCAGCGGCTGGCGCACCCGCAGCAACCGCTCCGGCGGCATCCAAGGGGGCATCAGCAATGGCGAAGACATCGTCCTCCGGGTGGCCTTCAAGCCCACTGCCACCATTCGCCAGCCCCAAAACACCGTTACCCTCGACGGCCGGGAGACTGTCTTGGCGGCGCGGGGACGCCACGATCCCTGTGTCTTGCCGCGGGCAGTGCCGATGGTGGAGGCGATGGTAGCCATAGTTCTCTGCGACCATCTGCTGCGCCACCACGCCCAGTGTGGATCCCTGGTCTTGCCGGAGGTGCCCCTTCCTGTTACCGCCGCTTCCCCGGGCTAGGAGTTGCCAGCCATGGCCAAGACCAAAACCGTCTGGGAGTGCAGCCAGTGCGGCGAGCGCTATCCTAGGTTTTTTGGCCGCTGCGACAACTGTGGCGCCTGGAACACGCTGACGGAGGTAGTCGTCACCCCCTCCCCCAAGTCTAGGCCCCTGCAGCGTCTTGTTCCCCCGCCTAGCCGCACCAACGGGATCCCCCAGTTAGCCCTCCCCATCTCCCAGGTGTGCTCGGATCGCCACCCTCGCCTTTCCTCTGGCTTTGGCGAGTTTGATCGGGTGCTGGGGGGCGGCATTGTGCCGGGATCCCTGGTGCTCATCGGCGGGGAGCCAGGCATTGGCAAGAGCACCCTCCTGCTGCAGACTGCTGCCCACCTGGCCAAAAGCAGAACCATCTTGTACGTATCGGGGGAGGAATCGGCCCAACAGATCAAGCTGCGCGCCGAGCGGCTGGGGGTAGAAAGCGAGCAGCTCTACCTCTTGGCCGAGACCGAGCTGGAGGCCATTGTGGCCGAGATCCAGGCCCTACAGCCGCAGGTGGCGATCATCGACAGCATTCAGGCCATCTTCTGGGGGCAGCTCAGCTCAGCCCCGGGATCTGTTTCCCAGGTGCGGGAATGCGCCGGCCTGTTGATGCGAGTGGCCAAGAAGCTGGGGGTGGCCCTGCTCATCGTTGGCCATGTAACCAAGGATGGATCCCTGGCCGGGCCCAAGGTGCTGGAGCACCTGGTGGATACAGTTTTGTACTTTGAGGGAGATCGCTTCCAGAGCCACCGCCTGCTGCGCGCCGTCAAAAATCGCTTTGGGGCAGCTCAGGAAATTGGCGTTTTCGAGATGACTGCCTCTGGCTTGGTGGAGGTGGGCAATCCCTCGCAGCTTTTTTTAAGCAGTCGGGATCAGGTTATGCCGGGAACAGCTACTATCGTTGCCTGGGAGGGCACTCGCCCCTTGGTGGTAGAGGTGCAAGCCCTAGTCAGCCCCACCAGCTACAGCTCCCCCCGCCGCACTGCTACGGGCATCGAGCTCAACCGCTTCCTGCAGATTTTGGCGGTGCTAGAAAAACGGGTGGGGATCCCGCTTTCCAAATACGATGCCTACATCGCCTCTGCCGGCGGCATCCAGGTGGCTGAGCCCGCTGCCGACTTGGGGGTGGCCGTGGCGGTGGCCGCTAGCTTCCGGGATCGCCAGGTGGATCCCTTCACGGTCTTGATTGGGGAGGTGGGGTTAGGGGGGCAGGTGCGCCCGGTGGCCCAGTTGGAGCAGCGCCTCAAGGAAGCGAGCAAGCTGGGCTTCCGCCACGCCCTCATCCCCAACAGCCCCGTCTTGGCCGATGCGGGCCTGCGCCTGAGCCGAGTGCAGCGGCTGCTGGAGGCTCTGCTGGTAGCTCTGCCTAGCTCCGAGTCCGAAGCCCCACCTTGCCTTGTTGCTGAAGCCAGCTATGGGAGAACGTCCTAGAATGGAGGTTTACGAACGGCAACCGGATCCCTGGGCAGGCGGGCACACTATTAGCGTTGGCGAGGGATCGAGCTATAGCGCTGGTAGCCCTGTTTCTCTTCGTGGTGGACCTCATCGTCTCCAGCGTGAACGCCTAGGCAGAGCGCTAGCTGCTCTTCCTAGGAAATCTGGCCAAGAGGCTCCGAGTTAGCAGCCTGTAGGTGACTGCCCTATCGCTGTAGGGGGCAAAGCCGCCCTGGGGCAGGTGGCCAGGGGGCAGGGCTTTGGATCCAGTTTTTTGGTAGAATTCGGTAGCCCCTTGCGGCTGACGGGATCTAGAGAGCGGCGATCCGCAAGGTCGGCTGACTAGAAGGGTTGCAGGGTGAGGTCAACTCGTGCGAATTGCGGTTGATGCCATGGGGGGCGACTACGCTCCCGCGGAGATTGTCAAGGGCGCCCTACTGGCCCAACAGCAGCTGCAGGTGGAGATTGCGCTGGTAGGTCGGCTAGAGGCCCTCGAGCCTTTTTTACCCCGGCCCCTGCCGCCTAAAGTTGCCCTCGTGCCTGCTGAGGAAGAGGTGGGCATGGCCGAAGAGCCTCTGGCGGTGCGCAGAAAGCCGAAAGCCTCCATCAACATTTGCATGCAGCAGGTGCGCGCTGGGCAGGCGGATGCAGTGGTGGCTGCCGGCAACACGGGTGCAGCAATGGCGGCCGCTTATCTCCACTTGGGTCGCTTGGCAGGGATTGACCGCCCAGCCATCGCCGCCCTTTTGCCTACCCTCAAGGGAAAGCCGGTGCTGTTGCTGGATGTGGGTGCCAACGTGGATTGCCGGCCCCGCTTTTTGGAACAGTTTGCCCGCATGGGATCCCTCTACTGCCAGTGCGTCCTGGGGATTGAGAAGCCGCGGGTCGGCCTGCTCAACATCGGCGAGGAACCCAACAAGGGCAACGATCTAGCCCTAGCCACCCACCAGCGCCTGGCCCAGTTGCCAGGGATCCACTTTGCCGGCAATGCGGAGGGGCGAGACGTGTTGACCGGGGACTTTGACGTGGTGGTCTGCGACGGCTTTGTCGGCAACGCCCTGCTCAAGTTTGCTGAGAGCGTCGGCCAGGTGATCACTCAGGTGCTGCGGGAAGAGCTGCCCCGGGGCTGGCGCGGCAAGCTGGGTTGCTGGCTGCTCCAGCCTAACCTCCAGCAGGTAAAGCGGCGCATGGACTACGTGGAGTATGGGGGCGCCTTGCTGCTGGGGGTTAACGGCATCTGCGTCATTACCCACGGCAGCTCCAAGGCGCCAATGGTGTACCACGCCATTCGTCTAGCCAAAGAGGCGGCAGAGCAGAAAGTCTTGCAGCGACTGCAGGCGGAAATGGTTGACCCTCGCGAACCTGAAGCCAGCACCGAGCAGCGCCCTGGGAACACCTCCGGTCCCTTGCCGTTGGGATCCCTGGAGCGAGGGGAAGGGTAGGGCCCATGCCCAACAACCGCCTCCCCAGCGTACACCTTGTGGGGGTAGGGGCTGCTCTTCCGGATCCCTGCCTGAGCAACGATGACCTGAGCCGGATTGTTGCCACTTCTGACGAGTGGATTTGGCCTCGCACCGGCATTCGCCAGCGGCGCATTCTGCCCCCGGAGCTGAGTGTAGTGGATCTGGCGGCCCAGGCGGCAAGAGCTGCTCTGGATCAAGCTGGGATCCTGCCGCAGGAGCTCGACTTACTTCTGCTAGCCACTTCCACCGCTGTCGATCGCTTTGGCTCGGCCCCGCGGGTGCAGGCAGCCCTGGGGGCAAGTCGGGCAGTGGCCTTTGACCTAACGGCAGCTTGTACGGGGTTTGTGTTTGCGGTGGCCACGGCGGCCCAGTTTCTGCAAACTGGGCTGTACCGGCGGGCGCTGGTGGTGGCAGCCGATGTGCTCTCTCGCGCCGTCGACTGGACAGACCGCGCCACCTGCGTTTTGTTTGGGGATGGAGCAGGGGCAGTGGTGCTGGAAGCGGGAGAGGTGGGAGCCGATGGGATCCTCAGCATTGAGCTGCGCAGCGATGGCAAGGGCAGCGAGCTACTTAGCTTGGCCATGGCCACCGAAGCTAAGCCCCTGGTGGGATCCCTGCGGGTGGGGCAGTACCGCTGTTGCCCCATCGTCATGAACGGCCGCGAGGTCTATAAGTTTGCCGTCCAGGCGGTGCCAGAGGTTATCGAGAAAGCCCTCCTTCAGGCTGGGATTCCAGCCGAGGCAGTCCAGGGCTACTTCATCCACCAGGCCAACCAGCGCATCCTCGATGCCGTGGCCAAGCGCTTGCAGCTGCAGACCCAGCAGGTGGCCAGCGTCCTGGAGCGCTACGGCAACACCTCCGGCGCCTCGATCCCCATTGCTCTAGCCGAATGGATTGGTCAAGGGCGGTTTGGTCCTGGGGATCTGGGGGTGATGGCAGGCTTTGGCGCCGGCCTCACCTGGGGAGCCATTGTCTTTCGCTGGGGCCGATGAGCTCGGGAGGGGTGGTGATGACCATTGCCTGGATCTATCCTGGTCAGGGATCCCAAGTGGTGGGCATGGGAAGGGATCTCCAAGACTGGCCAGGAGCTGCCCAGAAGTTGGCTTTGGCGCGGGAGGTGCTGGGGTGGGATCCCTTGGCCCTTTCCGAAGAGCAGATCCACCAGACCCGCTATACGCAGCCGGCCTTGTTTACCGTGTCGGCCCTCTTGAGCGACTACCTCTATGCCCAGGGCCAGACGCCTGGCTGCACTGCTGGCCACAGCCTGGGGGAGTACAGTGCCCTCTATGCCGCCGGAGTGTTTGATTTTGAAACCGGCCTGCGGCTGGTGAGCCTACGAGGCCAACTGATGGAGCGGGCAGGGGATCCCCCTGGCAGCATGGCAGCGGTGATTGGGTTTGATCGCACCAAGCTGGAGCACCTCTGCCAGATGACCCCCAACGTTACCATTGCCAACGACAACAGCCCGGAGCAGGTGGTAATCAGCGGCTCGGTGGAGGGGGTGCAGGCTGTCTGTGAGCAGTTGCAGGCCAAGCGCACCGTTCCCCTCAAAGTCAGCGGCGCCTTCCACTCCCCTTTTATGCAGGCAGCAGCAGAAAAGTTTGCCCACCGGTTGCGGGAAGTCGAGTTTCAGACACCCCGGGTGCCGGTCTATAGCAATTGCACCGCCACGGCCAGCCGCGATCCCCAGGCCCTCAAACAGGCGCTGCTGGCCCAGATGACAGCCCCTGTGCGGTGGCGAGAAACGGTGCTGCAGATGGCTGCCGACGGCGTTCAAGAGGTGTGGGAAATTGGCCCTGGCAACGTGCTGACGGGCCTGGTGAAGCGGACAGCGCCCAGCTTGCGACGGCGCAACATCAGCAGCCTCAGCGACTACCCAGCGGGCAGCTAGAGCCCAAAGCGTTGGGATAGAGGCGGCTACTTCCGTGCTATGTGTAGTCGAGGGGGACTTGGGGGCAACCATGGCGGCCAACTCCATTCGCTTTGGCACCGACGGCTGGCGAGCAGTCATTGCCGAGGGCTTTACGTTTCAGAACTTGGCCCTTGCCGCCCAAGCCAGCGCCCAGGTGTTGGCCCGCACCTATCCTGGCGAAGGGATCCTCATTGGCTACGACAACCGTTTTCTCTCTGAACGCTTTGCGGCCCACGCAGCTGAGGTGGTGGCTCGACTGGGGATCCCCGTCTACCTCTCCGCCTGTGCGGCCCCAACGCCGGCCTTTAGTTGGGGAGCCAAAGAGCAGGGCTGCCATGGCGCCTTGGTGATTACCGCCAGCCACAACCCACCCCACTATTCCGGCCTTAAGGTCAAAGGTGGCTTTGGCGGCTCTGTGCCCCCGGAGGTCACCGCTGCCATTGAGCAGGAGCTGGGCAGCCTGCAGCCCCTGGGATCCACCCGCGCTCCTATTCACACCTGGGATCCCTGGCCCGGCTACCTGGCTCAGCTTAGTCGCTTTGTGGATCTAGAAAAGCTTAGAAGCTCCCCAGCCAAGATCTGGGTGGATGTCATGTTTGGTTCCGGCGCCGGTGGCCTCAAGCGGCTGTTGGGGGAGAAGGTGATTGAATTGCAGGCGCGGCGGGATCCCTTGTTTGGCGGAGTCTCACCGGAGCCGCTGCCGCAAAACCTGCAGGCTTCTGCCCAGCTCATTGCCGCCGATCCTGCCCCCTTGAAAATCGGCTTGGTCTTCGATGGCGACGCCGACCGCATTGCTGCCCTCGACGGACAAGGCCATTTTCTCAGCCCCCAGGTGCTCATCCCCATCCTCATCGACCACTTGGCGGGGCGGCGCGGGCTGCGGGGGGAAGTCGTCAAAACCCTCAGTGGCTCGGAGCTGTTTGTCAAGGTGGCCGGGCGCTATGGCCTGCCGGTTACGGAAACACCCGTGGGCTTCAAGTACATTGCCGAGCGCATGCTGAGCACCCAGGTGTTGCTGGGGGGAGAGGAATCGGGTGGCATTGGCTACCTGGGTCACATCCCCGAGCGGGATGCCCTGCTTTCGGCGCTGTACTTGATCGAAGCCGTTACCGAAACCGGGCAAGACCTGAGCGCCCTCTACAGAGCTTTGCAGGAACGAGAGGGGTTTAGCTCGGTTTACCAGCGCCGCGACCTGCCCCTAGGGGATCAAAGTCAACAAACCCAGCTATTCCAACGGCTGCAGAGGGATCCCCCGTCTGAGATTTTGGGACAGAAGGTGATCAAGCATTTCGACAAAGACGGCCACAAGTTTACGCTTGCCGACGGCAGTTGGGTGATGATCCGCGGCAGCGGCACTGAGCCTCTGCTGCGGCTGTATGCGGAAGCCCAAACCGCGGAAGCAGTGAACCATCTTTTGGATTGGGCGGCTGGGCTGCTCAGCAAAAAGGTGGGAGAAAACTGAGGCCTCCCACCATCTCTACTTCCAGAGTTTGCGCCACCGTTTCAAGCAGTTGCTTCCGTTGTCTTGGCCTTGGCTCGGTCAAAAGTGCCTGGCGGCTCGTAGACAAATTCAAACAGGTTGCCATCGGGATCCTTGCCATAGAAGGAGGCGGTGCCATCTCGGTGGGTGTGGATCTCGCCCACCGGGATCCCCTGGGATTGCAGGCGCCGATGGTGCTCCTCCAGCTCCTCCCTAGTGCTGAAGACAAAGCCAAAGTGGGGCCCTGCCGCCCGGTAGCCTGGACCCAACAGCGCCAGCCCGTCGTCCCCAGCTTTCATGTAGGCCCAGTCGGGATCCTTCCAGACATTGACCATCCCCAACTTTTCGTAGAACTCTACCGCTTTGGAGACGTCTCCGACACGGATGGCAACATGTCCCAGTTGCCTAAGTGCCATATCCTCCTCCTTGCTCAATCCCTATAGCCCAGCATAGCCTGCGCAGGGGATCCCCTTCCCCCCCAGGAACGGGGAACTTTGTGTGATACAGAGCTAACCTTGCAGACAACCGGCGCTTATCCCATTGGCTGCTTGGCCAAGAAGCGCTCTAGTTCGTCTAAGGCCTCTGCATCCATCTTGGTTTGCATGGGGCAGAACTTAGGCCCGCACATCGAGCAAAACTCTGCCGTTTTGTAGATATCTGCCGGCAAGGTCTCGTCGTGGTATTCGCGAGCTCGCTCTGGATCTAGGGACAACTCAAATTGTCGATTCCAATCAAAGTTATAGCGGGCTCTAGCCATCTCATCGTCGCGATCCCTGGCCCCAGGCCGATGGCGGGCAATATCCGCAGCATGAGCAGCAATTTTGTAGGCAATGAGGCCATTGCGCACGTCCTCTGCATTGGGTAAACCCAAGTGTTCTTTGGGGGTGACGTAGCAAAGCATTGCCGCCCCATACCAACCGGCCAAGGCCGCCCCAATAGCAGAGCTGATGTGGTCGTAGCCGGCAGCAATATCAGTAACCAAAGGTCCCAAGACGTAGAAGGGAGCCTCGTCGCATTCCTCCATTTGCTTGCGCACGTTAAACTCAATTTGATCCATCGGCACGTGCCCTGGCCCTTCCACCATCACCTGCACATCGTGCTCCCAGGCCATGCGGGTCAACTGGCCCAGGGTTTTTAGCTCGGCCATCTGGGCCTCGTCAGAGGCATCGTGCAAGCATCCTGGTCGCAAGGCATCGCCCAGGCTAAAGGAAACGTCGTATTTCTTGAAGATCTCGATGATGTCGCGGAAGCGGGTATAAAGCGGATTTTGCTTGTGGTGGACCAACATCCAACGGGCTAGGATCCCGCCGCCGCGAGAAACAATGCCCGTTAGCCGGTTGCGCACCAGCGGCAAATGTTGAATGAGGATCCCAGCATGGATGGTCATGTAGTCCACCCCTTGCTGAGCCTGCTTTTCGATAATGTGCAAAATATCCTCTTCTGAAAGCTTTTCGACATTGCCATGGACGCTTTCTAGAGCTTGGTAGATAGGTACCGTGCCGACAGGAATTGGCGAGGCTTGGATAATGGCCGTGCGAATTTCATCCAAATTGCCGCCGCCGGTAGACAGATCCATAACCGTGTCGGCGCCGTATTTGATGGCCAACTTTAGCTTTTCCAGTTCCTCAGCCAAGCTGGAAGAGGTGGGGGAAGCGCCGATGTTGACGTTGACTTTGCAGCGGGAAGCAATCCCAATGCACATCGGCTCGAGGTTGGTGTGGTTGATGTTGGCGGGGATGATCATGCGACCCCGAGCTACTTCCGAGCGGATGAGTTCCGGGGGCAGCTGCTCCCGGCGAGCCACATACTCCATCTCTTCGGTAATGATGCCCTGGCGGGCATAGTGCATCTGAGTAACGTTTGCTTGCCCACGACGGCGGGCCACCCATTCGCTGCGCATGGCCTAACTCCGGTGCTTGCTTGCCTACGCTGGTAAGAATCAGATCAGGTTCTGAGGAGGGGAGCCCCCAGATACCTCTAGCGTGCTGTGATCCTATCACCGAATTTTGGGACTTTCCGAAATCTAACAAAGGCTCAGAGGGAGCGTTGAGACCAACGGGCTATTGCGCAGAGGAACTCTCGCCTGGCTCCGGCAGGTAGAGTCGGTCTTCTGAGGCATCGTATTCAAAGAGCTCTGCATAGCGGCCCCAGTCAATGGCAGTGGCAAACTGCCGCTCGGCCTCTTCATGCGGGAAATGCTCGTCCCAGAGATCCAAGAAGAAGTCCGCCCGCATGGAGCGGCTGTTTTTTTCTTCCAGAGTCTGCAGGATGCTGCGGAACACGGGCACCCGTGCCAGTAGCTGTTGCCGGAAGAGATCCTTGCTGCGCAGGATGGTGGTGTTGGCAAAGTCTTGGCCAATCTCGGTGAGTTGGACCACCCTGCCGGTTACCTCGGCAAAGCCCAACAGCACTGCTGCATCCAGAATCGGCAGCAGGTCGTCTACGGCCAGTTGCAGCCGTTCAGCCAGCTCGGCAATTTCCACCCGTGCCTGCGGCCATTCCACAATGAGCTCCAGCAGACCGCTGATGCCGCCCACCCGCGCGTGGGGTAGAGGCAAGGCGTAGGGGGAGGGGGCCCTGGGGACAGCCACCTCACTGGTTACCGGGATCTCCGGATTGGTCATGATCTCGTAGATGTAGTCCACCAGGGACTTAAATCGGGGATCCGTACGTTCATGGGGTCGCGGCAGGTCGATTTTCACCTCTCCCCGGATCCGCCCTGGTTTGGAGCCCAGGATCACTACCCGATCCGCCAAAAACACCGCCTCTTCGATGTTGTGGGTCACGATGAGAATGCTCTGGGAAGGGAAGGCGTGGGTGTTCCACAGCTCGTCGATCTCCCCCCGCAGGTTCTCCGCTGTCAGCACGTCCAGGGCGCTGAAGGGCTCGTCCATGAAAAGCACCTTCGGCTCCAAGACAAAGGCGCGGGCAAAGCCCACTCGCTGCTTCATGCCCCCCGAGAGTTCCTTGGGGTAGGCATTCTCAAATCCATCCAGCCCCACCAGGTCGATGGCCTTGAGAGCCTTTTGCCGCCGGATCTCGCGCGGGATCCCTTGCGCTTTTAGCCCCAGCTCCACATTTTCTTGTACTGTCAGCCACGGCAGAAGGGCAAAGCTTTGAAACACCATGGCCACGTCGGGGTTGGGGCCGCGCAGGGGTCGGCCATTGCTCCACACCTGCCCTTGGCTAGGGGGGATCAAGCCTGCCATGATGCGCAGCAGGGTACTCTTGCCGCTGCCGCTGCGCCCCAGCAGAGCCAAGACTTCCCCTGCCCGCACCTCCAAATCAATCTGGCTTAAGACTGTAAACTCTCCCTTGCCCTCGGGCAAAGGAAAGCGCTTGTAGACGTTCTCAACCTTAATCAAAACAGGAGAAGTTGCCGAGCTCATAGAAAGACTAAAGGTGATATTTTTCCTCTGCCAATTGATACAACCGCCGCCAGAAGAGGCGATTGATGCCTACCACAAACAGACTCATCATGCCAATGCCCAAGGTAATGCGGGGCCAATCTCCCCCTGCGGTTGCTTCGGCAATGTAGGTGCCTAGGCCCGTAGCTTTTAGAGTTGTCGCTCCCCAGGTTACAATCTCGGAGACAATGCTGGCATTCCAAGCACCGCCGCTAGCTGTTATTCCTCCAGTGACCCAGGCGGGGAAGATCCCTGGGATGATCAGCTTTTGCCAGAGCTTCCATCCCCGCAGACCCAAATTCATAGCCATTTCTCGCAAATCGGTGGGGATGCTCTGGGCGCCGGCAATGGAGTTGAAGAGAATGTACCACTGCGCTCCCAGAGACATCAGCAAAATGCTGCCCCACTCAATGCTGATCTGGGCGCGGATGAAAAGCAATGTGGCAAAGGGAAAAAGAAAATTGGCCGGAAAAGCTGCTAGAAACTGCACCACTGGCTGCAGCAGCTTCGCTAGGCGTGGATTAAAGCCAATGGCCACCCCAATTGGCGTCCAGACCACAGTGGCTAAAGCCAAGAGCACGCTAACCCGCAGCAGCGTGAGGATCCCCAGGCCAAAGACTAGCATCACCTCCCCAAAGCCGACGGTGGTGGATACGAAATAGACAATCCAAACCCCAAGGCCGCCAATAGCCAACCAGGAGAGCCGGGTCAATAGCTGCTCACGGCGCCGCTCAGCCTCGGGGCTGAGGGGATCTCCCCAGCGGGGGCGGGTCAGGTAGGCCAACAGCCGATCCACCCCCTCTGCCAAAGGGGAAAACCCCCTGCCAATGAGCCGCGGGATCCGGGCGGTGGTGAGCAGATCATACAGCCAGGACTCCGGCACAGCCGCCCCAGCGCTCTGTTCCAGGCGAAACTTGTCTGACCAAGCAACCAGAGGCCGCCAGAAGAGCTGATCCACCAGCAGGATCACCACTGCCATGGTTAGGATCGCCCACCCCAGCTTGGGCAAGTCCTCGGCTTGAATGGCGGCTTCCACGTAGGATCCCAGGCCCGGCAGCGTATACTCCTGGTTGAGCACGCTAATGGCCTCGCTAGCGGCCACAAAGAACCACCCCCCGCCAAAGCTCATCATGGCGTTCCAGATGAGACCGACCATTGCCGCCGGCAGCTCCAACTGGGTAAAGCGCTGCCAGCCTGAGAGGCGATACAGGGTAGCAGCTTCCACGAGCTCTTGCGGCAAAGTGCGCAGGGACTGGTAGAAGGAAAAGGTCATGTTCCAGACCTGGCTGGTGAAGATGGCAAAGATAGAAGCCGCCTCCAGTCCCAGCAAGCTGCCAGGAAAAAGGGCAATGAAGCCAGTGACAGTAATGGAGAGGAACCCCAACACCGGCACTGACTGCAGGATGTCTAGCAAGGGGATCAAAATTCGCTCTGCCCAGCGACTTTTCGCAGCCACATACCCGTAGATCAGGGTGAAAAGAGTGGAGAAGGCGAGGGCAATGAACATGCGCAAGGTGGAGCGGGCGGCATAGTAGGGCAGCTTGCGCGGATCCAAGTCGATTCGGGGCACCACGGCTGGCGGCTGAAACTGCTCAAAAGCCCCTGCCCCCACCTGGGCCACTACCGCCAGGAGAACCAACGTGCCGAGAATGATGGCTCCATCGGCAGCCCCTGCTGGCAGCCGTCGAAGCACCTCCGGCGAAGGAAAAGTCCGCATCTCCCTCGAGGCAGCCTACGCCCGCACCCAGTGTACACCTTCCCGCCTAGCCAGAGCGGGAAGCTACCTGACTGGGAGTCTAGTGGCGAAGCTTGGGGCGGAAGAGGTGGGCGTGGTCAGGGCTGTAGAGCCGCGAGCGAGCCAAGCCACCTCCTGCCAGACCCCGCAGCACTGGGCTGATGAGATAGAGCACCGTGCGCTCTAGGCCAGCTTGCCGGCTAAGGGCAGCCATCTCCGCCAGGGATCCCAGCCAGATCTGCTCGTCCGGCCACCCCAAACGGTAGCAAATGGCAACGGGGGTATCGGCGGGATAGTGGGCTAGGAGATCCGCCTGGGCCCGTTCCACGTGGCGGGCGCTCAGGTACAGACACAAAGAGGCGCGGTGAGCCGCTAGACTGGCTAAAGCTTCTGCTTCCGGCACGCGCGTTCGACCGCTGGCACGGGTGAGGATGATGGTCTGCACCACTTCCGGCACCGTCAGCTCTACCCCTAAACGAGCCGCTGCTAGCTGAAAGGCGCTCACCCCTGGCACGATCTCAAAGGGGATCCCTGCCTCAGCCAACCGAACCAGCAGCTCGTGTAGAGCGCCGTAAAGACAGGGATCCCCATCCTGCAGCCGCACCACCCGCAGCCCTGCCTTGACCCGTTCCACAATTTGCGGCAGCAACGTCTCTAGGGTAAGGGAGCGCGTGTCGATGGCCTCAACCCCAGGGCGACAGTGGGCCAGCATTCCCTCTGGCACCAAAGATCCGGCGTAGAAGACTACATCTGCTTGCGAGAGGACTCTCTGGCCGCGCAGGGTTATGAGCTCTGGATCCCCGGGGCCAGCGCCAACAATGTGGACAGGCCAGTAGGGCGAAGGTGACTTGGGCATTGACTCTCTTTCTTTACTCTCGCAGCGTGCCTCCTAACAGTAGGAGCTAGGGGGCTGGGACGAGACGCTGCTGGAGGATTTGGGCTGCCAGCAGCATATCCAAGGGAGTGGTCAGCTTGAGATTGGACTCCTCCCCTTCCACGATGTAAACCGGCCAACCCAGCTTCTCGAATAGAGCCGCATCATCAGTTACCTGCCAACCTTGGGCCAGGGCCTCCCGATGGGCTTGCCACAGCAACGGCAGGCGAAAGCCCTGGGGCGTTTGCGCTGCCCACAGTCGGCTGCGCTCTGGCGTCGCTTGGATTCGGATCCCCTTTGGGCCACTCTCGGTCACTTTAATCGTGTCTTTGACAGGGATCGCCGCAACCAAGCCATCCACTTGCTGTAGGGCAGCGCTGCAGCGATCAAAGAGCGCCGGCGTAGCCAGGCAGCGGGCCCCATCGTGGATCAGCACCCGTTCTACCGTTCCCAGGCTATAGAGATACTCAACTCCCCTGTAAACCGACTCCTGCCGCGTGGATCCTCCCACCAGCAGCTGTACTGGCTTGGCCGGAGCAACTGCCGCTACGATGGCCTCGATGGCTGGCCAGTCGTGGGGCTGGCAGAGAATGCCAATCCACTCAATGGAGCAGGCCCGAGCTGCAGCTTCCAGCGTCCAAGCCAAAATCGGCCGGCCCAAAAGCGGCAACAGCAGCTTGTTGACTGTCGCCCCCATCCGCTTGCCACTGCCGGCCGCCGGGATCAAGAGGTGCATGAAGCTGCAAGAACATCCAGCCGCTTTCCAGTTTAAAGTAAGGGGGGCCGCTTGGCCCCCTTCAGGATTGCCGGCACAGCAACCCTCGGCCCCGCCTCAAGACTGCTCCAAATTGGCTGCAGCGCTGACAAAATCCGGGTAGGCCACGTTGCCGTGCTCGCCCACATCCAAGCCGGCCAGCTCCTCTTCGGCACTGGTGCGCAGGCCAACGGTTGCCTTGAGGATCAAAAACAGGATCAAGCAGGTGATAAAGGGCCAGAAGAAATAGGCTAGAGCCCCCACGACCTGCACCCCAAATTGCGCCCAGGTCACTCCTGACTCGGCGTGGGCAAACCAAGGGATCCCGGCTGCCAAGAGTCCCCAAATGCCGCAGGTACCGTGTACTGAAATGGCGCCCACCGGGTCGTCAACCTTCAGCACCGTATCCAAAATCACCACCGAGATCACCACCAGGATCCCGGCCACCGAGCCGATGATCAGAGCCCCTACAGGATGGACGGTATTGCACGGGGCGGTGATCCCTACCAAGCCGGCCAGTACCCCGTTAGCGGCAAAGGTCATGTCTGGCTTGCCAAAATGCACCCAGCAGGTGATCATCGCGCCAATGGCTCCTGCCGAAGCTGCCAGCAGCGTGTTCATAGCGATCCAGCCAACATCAGGGCTGGCAGCAGTGGTCGAGCCAGCGTTGAATCCAATCCAACCCAAGGTGAGGATGAACACCCCAAGCATCCCCAGGGGCAGGTTGTGTCCAGGAATTGCCCGCGGCTCCCCGTCAGGGCCATACTTGCCAATGCGAGGGCCAACCACCATCGCCCCGGCCAAGGCAGAAGCACCTCCCACCAGGTGCACCACCCCTGACCCGGCAAAGTCGATGAAGCCCAGATTTTCCAGCCAGCCGCTGCTGCCGCCGTTGTAGTCGCCGAACAGGCCATTCCAGGCCCAGCTCCCCGAGATGGGGTAGATCAGCCCAGAGATGACGACAGAGTAGATGAGGTAGGCCACGAACTTGGTGCGCTCCGCCATGGCCCCGGAAACGATGGTGGCAGCGGTGGCGGCAAAGACCATCTGAAAGACGAAGAACGTAAAAGGCCAGTCCCCTGCTTCGTGGGCTTGCTGCCAGCTAAAAGCAAACCAGCTCGTGCCGACGAAGCCGCCACTCTGGCCAAACATCAGGCCAAACCCAATGACCCAAAAGGCGCAGCAGCCCATGCAGAAGTCCATTAGGTTTTTCATCATGAGGTTGGCAGCATTTTTGGAGCGGGTAAAGCCCGTCTCCACCATGGCAAAGCCAGCTTGCATGAAGAACACTAAGGCTGCCGCCACCAGTGTCCAGATGGTGTCGGCGTTTTTCTGGACAGCTTCGGCATCCTGAGCGAAGGCGCTCTCCTGACCAAGTAGAAAAACCAGGGAAATCGTCAGCGCAGCAGCTAAGCCCCACTGGGCTGGTCGCCAGAGCCGCTGCACTCCTTGGCCTTTGAGCCTTTGGATCATCATTGTAGACATGTTTTTCGACTCACCTAGCGAGACGGTACTTTTGGCAACGCCATTACAACAAAAAGATACGCCCTGCCACCTCCCAAGCCAAGATGAGGCTGAGGTGAGAGACTGCAAAAACAGCTCCTTCACAGGGCGTCTTGGTTCAGTTCACCGGTGCGGATGCGGATGGTTTTCTCGACGGGGCTGATGAAAATCTTGCCGTCCCCAATTTCGCCCGTGCGAGCTGCTGCAATTAGCTTCTCCACCACCGTATCCACCAGGTCATCCTCGACCACGATCTCCACCTTTAGCTTCTGCAGGAACTCGACGGTGTACTCGGATCCCCGATAGCGCTCAGTCTGTCCTCTCTGCCGACCAAACCCCCGCACCTCGGTTACGGTCATGCCGACAATTCCGGCATTAACCAGGGCTACCTTCACCTCATCAAGCTTGAAGGGCCGAATGATAGCTTCAATCTTCTTCATTTGCTTTCTCTGCCCCAGATAGCTCGGCTCACTTTTAGCATCGCTATCCCCCGCAAGTTGTAACTTCAGATACAGTCTTGTGACG
>NZ_JANSHR010000043.1:0-6655 GCF_047461675.1 Synechococcus sp. R70.1 | reverse complement strand
GACGAAGGCTGAGTCCTGGAGGAAGCCAGCTTGGCTGTAACGAGAGCCACCGCCAGCCACCACAGCATCTGCACCTGAGGGCGGTACCAGATGGTGTCCACCAGCCCGTGGGCCATCATGCCAGTGCAAGCCGCTAAGCCTGCGGCCACCCACAGGCCCTCGGGATCCCGGGAGCTAAGCAACCGGTTCCAGCATCTCCAGCCGTGATCCCAGAGCACCAGCAAAAACCAGGCAAAAGCCAGGGATCCAAGAAAGCCAGTCTCCACGGTAAGTTGCAGCGGCACGGAATAGGCCCCGAGGGCGCTGAAGTTGCCCCGCTGGTAAAGGGGATAGACGCGGCTAAAGGCAACATTGCCCGGGCCGATCCCCAAGATGGGAAAGTCGCGGATCATGTCCAACACTGCCGCCCAGACGTTGAGACGAAAATTGTTGCTGGTATCCAGCCTTCCCCAAAAGAGACTCCGAACCCTTAGCCGCAGGGGGCGTACCGTCAAGATCGCAAGCAGCAGCGCAGCTGCGCCCCCTCCCAACAAGGTCGGCACTGTCCATCGTCGCCAGCGGGCCGGCAGGCGGGGGGTGTGCCATTGCGCCAGCAGCACCGCCATCATTCCCAGCGCTGCTAGGCCGCCAATCCAGGCGCCGCGACTGTAGGTCAGGACCAAGCAGAGGAGGTTGACGGCTGTTGTAAAACCAACTAGGAGCTTTACTCCCCAGCCTGGCCAGAGGAAAACTGCGGCCAGACCTAGAGGAACAAGCGGAACCAGGTAGCCCCCATACAGATTGGGGTTGCGCAGATAGCTGTACACCCGCGTCAGGCCCGCCAAGCCTGACTCCGGATCTACCCAGGTGGCCAGTTCTGCTGCCCCGTAAAAGTATTGCCGCAGGCCATAGACCCCCATCGCCAAGCTGACCAAAAGCAGGGATCCGACAATCCAATCCCGGAACTGGGGCTTGCGCAGCAGACGATGCAACAACATATAGCCGGCTAGGTAAAGTGTCAGTTTCAGCCAGCCCTCCCGTGCTGCGTAGGAAACCGGGGAGAGAATGGTTGCCAAGGTGGCAATTCCCCAGAAAAGGCCCAGGGGCAGGTGCAGCGGCAGACCCATCGGCATTTCCACCAAAGCGCCCAGGCCCACCAGAGCGGCCATGGCCAGCAAAATTAGCCCCAGGATGCCAGTGGAGCTCTGCGCAGAAAAGACCCAGTAGAGCAACACCAGCCCCAAGCCAAGCCAGTCGCCAGCTTGGACCAGTAAGCTACCTTGGCCCCAGTTTCTTAAGGATCCCAACAGGCGGCCCAGAAAGCTGCCCTGCCACCAGGACTCGATGGGAAAATCCCGCAGCAGCAGAGCTTGCCACGGTTGCCTTGCTTGTTCCACAGCGCTTCTCCTGCCCGCTAGGCGCCTCCTCTTCTTTTCCAAAGTCTATATCCCCAACGGCCAGGGGCAGGAAACCAAAGGCCAAAGGCTAGCTTCTTGTGCTTGGTTGGGAGCTCTCCACCTCTTCAGAGTTTAGAGGCGCCGCTCCCGACTGACCTGCGTTGAAGGCTTGGGAATTGCGGTAGTGAATTTGCACGCGGGTGGGCCGTCCTAAAGCCAGAGCGGATCCCAGGCAGCGGGCCAAAACTTGGACTTTGAACTCCAGTTCGCCCCTGCTGTCCATTGCTGGCAATCCTCCCTCGGATCCCATCTCTCAGGATTAATTTAGGAAAAGATTGATGACGGTTCTTCAGCGGGAATACAGAATTTGCCCACCTAGGGAAAAGGTAAAGATCTGCAAAGCTGACACCTTGTTCCAGAGAGGGAAGAAGCTTGAACTTGGCCAGGCTTTCTCTAGGAGGTTTCGGACAAAGCATGATTTAGGTAAAATAACGCCTAGAGAAACTACGGAAAAGGGCAGTATGCCCGTTTACCTTTACTGGGGGGATGACAGCTATCGCTTGATGCAGGCGGTGCAAGAGCTGCGCGATCAAGTGCTGGATCCCAACTGGTCAGCCTTTAACTACGATCGCCTGCCTCCGGAAGCCACGCTTGCTGGTCTCAACCAAGCCATGACGCCGCCTCTGGGATCCAATGCCCGCTTGGTGTGGCTGGAAGAGACAACGCTTACCCAGCATTGCCCGGAAGAGCTATCCAAAGAACTGGAGCGGACGTTAGCCTATTTGCCTCCCACCACCCATTTGCTCTTGACCACTAGCAGCAAGCCGGATGGGCGGCTCAAATCTACCCAGCTCCTAAAAAAAGTGGCCATTGTCCGCGAGTTTTCCCAACTGGCCCCCTGGGATGAAGAGGGCATTCTCAAGCAGGTACACAGCGAGGCCCAGCAGCGGGATCTCAAGCTCAGCCCAGAGGCAGCCCAGAAGTTAGCTGAGGCGGTGGGCAACGATAGTCGCCGATTGGCAATGGAATTGGAAAAGCTGGCTTTGTTTACGGCAGGCCAACGGGATCCCATCTCCCCTGAGCAAATCGAGGCCCTGGTTCCTGCTAGCGCCTACAACAGCTTTCAACTGGCCGCCTCCCTGCGCCAGGGCAACTTGGATCGGGCCCTGCAGATCCTGACCCATCTGCTGGATGCCAACGAGCCAGCCCTGAAGATTCTAGCGGTTTTGGTGGGCCAATTCCGCACCTGGCTGTGGGTGCGGCTGCTGCTTGAAGAAGGAGAACGGGATCCCAAAGTCATCGCCCAAAAAGCAGAGATCGCCAATCCCAACCGGGTTTACTTCTTACAGAAAGAGGTGGGATCCCTAAAAAGCTCGGCGCTGCTGGGGGTGATGGAGCAACTTTTACAACTGGAATATCAGCTCAAGCAAGGTCAGCCAGAGCGAGAAGTGTTTCAAGAGGCTCTGATTCAGATCGTGGCTATTCTCCAGAAATCTTGAACTTCTCCGCCCTTGTTGCTCAGTCTAGGGACAGTTCTGACAATTCTCTGAGCTTCGGTACTCAAAGCAGATAGAGCAGGATAAATAGCACAATCCACACCCCATCCACAAAGTGCCAATAGATCTCAGCGGCCTCGACGCCAAAGTGATGTTGGGCACTGTAGTGCCCTGGCTTCAGGGATCGCCAAAGCACCGCCAAAATAAACAGCAACCCTGCTGCCACGTGCAGCCCGTGAAACCCGGTCAAGACATAGAAGGTGCTGGCAAACAAATTGGTGGTGAGGCCAAACTCCAGGTGGCTGTACTCGTAGAGCTGCCCAGCCAGGAAGATGGCACCCATCAGGGCAGTGAGAGCAAACCACAGTCTCAGGCCCTTGACATCATCGGCCTTGATGGCCAACCCGGCTTTGTGAATAACCAAGCTGCTGGATAGCAAAATCACCGTGTTGATGCTGGGCAAAAGCAACTCCAACTCCGGCGTCCCTTCCGGTGGCCAGACTGGGGCGGTAAGGCTGTAGGCCAAGTAGGCCATGAACAGGCCCAAGAATAGACAGCCTTCCGCTACCAGGAACATCAATAGACCAAAAACGCGATGATCTGGGTGCTCAGCATGAGCGGCGTGAGCCTGAGGGTGACCGAGCATCACAGCATCAGAACTGAGGGATCCTTGCATATTCTTGCCCAATCAAACCGTTCGCGTTAGCGGGACGTAGTCCTTTTCTTGAATTCCTCCTAAGACCATGGGGGCAGCCCAGCCGAGATCAAGACAGGAATAGGGATACCCACCCAGCAAGCCACTGGCTAAGAAGAGGTAGTCTCCGCTTCTGCCAACGCCAGCTCCCGCAAGCTCTTCAACTGGGCAGCAAAGTAATCCAGGGTTTCCTTGCTGTGCAGGCCGTAGTCGTAGGGACCAGTCAGCAGAATGGGATCCCCGTAGAAGTTGTGGGGGGGCGGTGGGGAAGAGGTCGTCCACTCCAGCGTCAAGGCCTGCCAGGGGTTGTCTCCGGCCCTGGGCCCGGCCACCCAGGAGTAGATGGCGTTAACCAAGAAGGGCAGCGTGGAAATGGCCAGAATAAAGGCCCCCACGGAGCTAATCCAGTTGAGGTCGGCAAATTGGGGATCGTACTGGGCTACGCGGCGGGGCATCCCCATCAGGCCCAGCTTGTGCATCGGCAAAAAGCACATGTTGAAGCCAACAAAGGTTAGCGCAAAATGCACCCGCCCCCAGAACTCGTTCAGCAGCCGCCCCGTCATCTTGGGGAACCAGTGGTAGATGCCGGCATAGATCCCGAACACGCTGCCGCCGAACAACATATAGTGCAGGTGGGCCACCACAAAGTAGGTGTCGTGGACGTGAATATCCAGGGGAACTGAAGCGAGGATAATGCCGCTCAACCCCCCAATGACAAACATCGAGATAAAGCCAAGGCCAAACAGCATGGCCGACCGGAAGTGGATTTTGCCGCCCCACAGAGTGGCTAGCCAGCTAAACACCTTGATCCCCGTGGGAACAGCAACGGACATAGTGGCAATCATGAAGAACACCCGCATCCAGTCCGGGGTGCCGCTGGTAAACATGTGGTGCGCCCAGACGATCAACCCCAAAAAGCAAATGGCCAAGCTGGAATAGGCGATGGCCTTGTAGGCAAAGATAGGCTTGCGGGCATGCACCGGCAAAATCTCGGAGATGATACCGAAGACCGGCAAGATCATGATGTAAACCGCCGGGTGGGAGTAAAACCAGAACATGTGCTGGTACACCACCGGATCCCCGCCGCCGCTGGGGTTGAAAAAGGCCGTGCCCGCCAACAGGTCAAAGCTGAGCAAGATCAACGCACCAGCCAAAACTGGCGTTGCAATGAGGGTAAGAATAGACGCTGCTAGCATGGCCCAGCAAAACAGCGGCATGTCCTGCATCCTCATGCCGGGCATGCGCATTTTCAGGATGGTGGTGATGAAGTTCACGGCTGCCAGGATGGAGGAGGTTCCTGCCAGCAAAATGCTCAGGATCCAGAGTTCTTCGCCCACTTTGCCGCTGATCAAGCTGAGGGGCGGGTAGGAAGTCCAGCCGGCAGCCGGAGCCTCTATGAACAGGCTGGCCAAAAGCAGGATCCCTGAGGGCGGAACTAGCCAGAAGGCCACTGCATTGAGCTTGGGAAAGGCCATATCCCGCGCCCCAATCATCAGCGGTACTAGGTAGTTGCCAAAGCCCCCTGTCAGCGCCGGCACGATCCACAAGAAGATCATGATCGTGGCGTGCAGGGTAAAGGCGCCGTTGTACCGCTCAAAGCCGAGAAAGTCCGCCTCCGGGGTAGCCAGCTCTGCCCTTACTGCCGTCGCCAGCGCCCCTCCCACTAAGTAGAAGAAAAAGGTGGTCACCAAGTACTGGATCCCGATGACCTTGTGATCCGTGGAGAAGGTCAAGAAGCGCCACCAAGGTTCTGCAGGCGGATCCAAGCTGCTCCTGGGGGCAGCAACGAGGCTAGGATTGTCCTGTAGCTGAGTCATTGCAAAAAAGCTCCTAGTTTCAGCCTGTTCCCGTTCGCGTCAGCGGGACGGAGTCCTTGTGGAGTTTGAGAGAGGTCAAATCCGCAGGCGAGACCCCCAAACGCTGGTGGTGGACTTGGGCAAAAGCCGAAGCAGCCGCAGGGGAATCAGCCGGAGGGTGATGGTGAGTGGGGGGAGAGTCTGCAGCAAGAGCTAGGGCACTGCTATCGCCGCGAGCGGCTAAAAGTTGCTCCTGCTGCCAGCGCTCGAAGTCTTCTGGTCTTTCCACAATCAATTGCGTAGCCATCACCCCGTGGTAGGGGCCGCACAGCTCCGCACAAATGATGGGGTAAGTCCCCAACTGGGTAGGCACAAACTCCAGGTGGGTCTCTCGGCCTGGAATGAGATCCTGCTTTAGGCGAAATTGCGGCACCCAGAAGGCATGGTTGACATCAAGGGCCGTCATATTCAAGCGCACCCGCCTGTTGAGGGGAAGGTGCAGCTCACTACTCACCAAGCCCGATTCATAGGTAAACAGCCAACCGTATTGCATGCCCTGCACCTGAACGACCAGATCCGGCTGGCCCATCTCTTTCCCAGGTAGCACCACAGGGGTATAGGCATAGCCCGGCTCCCCTGCCTTGGCTTCCTCGGAAGAGCCCATCCCCATGGCCGCGTGCATATGCCCGCCCACATTGGTGCCTCCGTAAATAGCCTGGTAGACATCTATGCTGGCTAGGCCCAACCAAAGGATGATCAGAGCCGGCACTGCTGTCCACACGATCTCCAACAGCACATTGCCGTGACTGGGATCCCCGTCGCCGTGCTCCCCCCGTCGCTTGCGGTAGCGGATGACACAGTAGAGGAGCACCCCTTCCACCACTAGAAAGATGCCGGTGGCGATGGTGATGGTGCTGTTGAAGAGGCTATCGAAGAGGGGAGCTGAGTTGGCTGCCGCTTCGGGGAGGAGATGGTGATTCTGGCCATACCAGAGGCTGGCTAGGGCTAACAGAACCCCAATCCCCACCAAAAGGATATTTTTGAGGGCACTCACAGCTGCTTTTCCCCCTGCTACTGCCTGCCCACTCCAGCAGATTCTGCCAACAGAGCCAGAGCAGGCTTGTACTCATTTCCATTCAACTTGCAGGAGCTGGAGAGAAGTGTCTGTCCTTAGGGATCTTTTCGGGATCTCGGTCGGAGCGCCGGATCCCTAGCTTCACAGCGGCCGTCCTACTGAGGAAGCGTAGCTCAGCACAAAGAAATTCTTAAAAAGCCTTTGCCAACCGCAAAGCC
>NZ_JANSHR010000042.1:24626-32093 GCF_047461675.1 Synechococcus sp. R70.1 | reverse complement strand
GGCATGGGCGTGCTGCCCGCCTTGCCCAAGATGGCCAGCCGAACTTCCCGATCCAGCCGGGATCCCGATCCGTAAGGATCCTCAGAGGGGGGCTCCAGTCTTTGCCCCAGAGGGGGCATTGCCATGATGCCCGGCTGCATGCCAGTAGCGCTGACCCAGATTTTGAAGCGATCCACCGCTGTCTCTGCCTCTTCGGGCAGTTGCATCTGCAGCAGATAGCGAGGGCCAGAGCCGACCAACACGCTTTCGCTGGGGCGCAGGCGGGCAGGAGAGTCCGGCTGGTAGGGATAGACCAAGCCGACGCTGCACTGCCGTTCGTCAAAGACTGTTACATAGACGTGCACTGGGGTGAGGGCCTTATTGCGCAAGGCGATGGCGAGGTTGCGGCCTGCCTGGATTTGCAGCTGGCCTTGGGGATCCCGCGGCAGGGGTCTGACCTCGGCGGGCCTGGAGCCGCTGGCTGGCGTTTCCAGTTGCAGAAACTCCACTTCCAGGACATTGCTTAAGGCGTCGCTAGCCGGTTGCAGGTTGAGGAGGTTGTCGAAGGCGGCCACGTGCTCCAACAGCCGCACAAGCTTGCGGGGCAGAGCCTGCAGCTTTTTCACTGGGATGCGGAAAGCCGCCAGGGCCACGTCTTCTCCGCGGCGGTAGAAGTAATAGGTTGCATCTGGCAGCATCTCTACCCGCAGAGCCGCCGTTTCCGGTTCAGTGTAGGCCAGAAGCGGCGAGGCCGGCAGAGCCGCTACCAACTCGTCAACAGAGATCGGCACTTGGCTGGGATCTGCACAGGTGAAGGCCACCCGCAACGGCTGGAACCGGAAAGATGACATGGGCAATCCTAGAACTCGGCTCCAGAACCTCCAGATCGGCAGGCTAAGCTTTATGCTAGCTGTTGTCGCAAAGGCCAATCCTAGCTGCTGGAGATCCTGAATTTGCAATTAAACTTAACACTCCAATGAAGGGAAAGGGAAGCCAAAATCCTGTCTGCAAGTGATCCCCAATGGTCTATCCTTAGATCCTGGTGTCGGGTTTGTCGCTGGAGCAAAGCTGACGCCCTTTTTGAAGTCATTGATGGAGACCCATGTTTAGCAAATCCTTTTCTTTGCAGAAAGCGCTGGCAGCGGTGCGTTGGCGGCTGTTGATTTGCATCCTGGCGCTGGGGCTGGCTGGGTTTGCTGGGTGGCCGGCCCTGGCAGCTAGGCAGATCCCTCCGGTACCTCTGTCGCCAACTGAAACCATTACTTTTACCGAGGCGCAACTGGCCCGCGGCAAGCAACTTTTTAACAAAACCTGTGCCCAGTGCCATGTGGGGGGTCAAACCCTTCCCAACCCAGATGTGACCTTGAAGCTTGCGGATCTGGCGGGGGCAACACCTCCTCGCGATAACGTGCTGGCAATCGTGGACTACATCAAGAACCCAGTCACCTACGACGGGGTAGAGTCCCTGGTGGAATACCATCCCAACACGCAGCTCTTGAGCGAGTATCCCCGCCTGCGCAACCTTACCGAGGAGGATCTGAAGTTAATTGCTGGCTATATCTTGGTTCAGGCCAAGACGGTGCCCGGCTGGGGCGGCACCAAGAGCGAATCCCACAGTGACCTTTCGGCCTATCTCTGATGCCTGGGCAAACTCAAGGGGCAAAGCGGTGGCGGATCCCTCAGCCGGCCTGGAGGTGGGCGGGGATCCTGCTCCTAGTTTGGCTGGGGTTGGCTAGCCCAGCGCTGGCCCGCGTGGATCCCTACGTGAGCCAATATCTGCGGGCAACTGGGCCGGTGGAGCTGCCCTGGGATGCGGAGGGACGCACCCTTACCTTTACTCCGGAGCAGCTGAGCGACGGGAAAAACCGCTTCCAATCTGCTTGCTTGAACTGCCATGTGGGCGGCTCTACCCTGCCCGCTCCCAACATTTCTCTCTCGCTGAAAGACTTGCGCGGTGCCACTCCGCCCCGCGACACCATCCAAGCTCTTGTCGAGTACCAGCGGGATCCCCGCAGCTACGACGGCAGCAAGCCTAGCTATGGCTGCCGTCCTGTGCCCCCCTCCTGGATGGATGATGAGGCGCTGCGCAACCTAGCTGCCTTTATCCTCAGGGCCGCTCAAGTGGCCCCCGGCTGGGGATCCAACACCTTCAACTAACCCCGTCCTGCCCCCCGCCAGGGATTGGTGGTAGCCTAGGGGAGAGGGAAGGTTGAGGTCATGCTCCAAAACATCCGCTCCCTGCTCCTAGGGCTGTGGATCCTGGCCTTGGGGATTTTCCTGGTCCAAAACTGGGGATCGGCAGCGGTGGTTGTTGTAGCTGGACAGGCTGGCCCTGCTGTACCTCTGTCGCTGGTGCTCTTGATGGCCTATGGAGTAGGAGTGGGCTTGGGATTTTTGTACGTGGGATCCTGGCAGCTCCACGAGCGGGCGTTGCAGCGCCAGGCCATTCGCAAGCTCAATCAGCTCCTCGACCGGGTGCGCTTTTTGGAAGCGCAGCTACTTCCCCCCGACCACTATTTGCCACCAGATTTGCCGGATCCTGAGACAGGCCGCTATTCCTATTCCAATATCCCGCCGGAACGCATTCGCGAGCCTGCCCCCGAACCCAGAGAACCTGAGGACGATGCAGCAACAACCCCCAGCTGGCGGATTGTCCGGCGGCCTTACTCTGCTGAAGAGGAGGAAGAATGGGATTCCTAAACTGGTGGAGATCGTCTCCAGCCCCCGCCCCTGAGCCCGCCCCCGAACCCCAGGGGCAGAATAACTACCTGCTCATCGTGCTAGACAGTTGCCGCTTCGACAGCCTGCTGGCGGCTAAGCCCAAGCACTTGCTGAAGCTAGGTCCTCTGGAAAAGCGCTGGAGCTACGCTTCCTGGACAGCTCCTGCTCACTACAACCTGCTCATGGGCCTGCTGCCCCATACCAGCCCCACCCACGTTTTTGCCTCCGAACACTACAAGCAGGAGTATTTGCGCTATAACGAGCGCCTCGGCACCCGGCAGCCGATTGAGTTCAAGCACCTGCTGCCTCACCTCTACCTGCCAACGCTCCTGAAGCACCAACTGGGCTACACCACCCACGCCCTGGTCTCCATGCCGGTGCTCAATCCCAGCACTCTGCTCAATCGCGACTTCGATTCCTACCGTCTCATGCCCCGGCACAACGACATGGCGGCTATGGTGGAGCAGTTGCGCTTTGATCCGGATCGCCCTAGCTTTTACCTGCTCAATGTAGGCGAAACTCACTATCCCTACGCCCTGCCCGATGAGGATCCCAGCGCGTGGCCCCACATTTCGGGGGTCAACGGGGTGCTCAAGCGGCTGGATGAAGGGAAAGAGGAGGGGATCCCTTTTTTCAGCGCCGCCCAGTTGGAGGAGCTGCGGCAGCGGCAGATTGAGGCGGTGCGCTACTTAGACGGGGTCTTTGAGCAGCTGTTCGATCTGGTTCCCAAAAACACCTACATCACGGTTACAGCCGACCACGGCGAACTGTTTGGAGAGGGGGGCTACTTCGGCCACGGCCCCATCCACCACGAAAAGGTGTTGGAGGTGCCCTTTATCGAGGGCAAAATTCGCTAGGACAATGCCTATTGGAAGCTAGACCTCCTGGATCTCCTCCCGGCGAGTTTCGAGGGGGCTTTTGCCGAGGGAGGTCACCTTTGCCGTCAAGTCCAACCCCTCTTCGGCGGCCAACTCGGCGGAACGGGCCACCTCGTAGAGACTCTTCACCACGCTGCTGAGGGGGATGGCAACGATCACGCCCAGGATGCCCCCCAGTTGCGCCCCCACCAACAGGGCAATCAAGATCCACACCGGGTTGAGGCCAATCAGCTCTCCCATCAGCCGGGGAGCGATGACCCGATCCTTGATCTGCTGCACGATCAGGGAGACCAGCACCACCTTGAGGCCGAGCCAAATGTCCTGGAAAGCCAGCAGCACTGCTGCCGCGCCAATACCAATGAAGCCCCCTACCAGCGGGATCACCTCCAGCAGGCCAATCAAGAGGCCAAACAAAAGCCCAAAGGGTACTCGCAGCAGCCCAAACACTGGCACCAGCATCAGGGCCATCATGAACCCCAACACCAACTGGCTGATGAGAAAGTTCTGAAAGCTGAGCACCAGGGCTTCGCCGATGCGCGGCCCCCAGGGCTTGGGAAAGAGGCTGAGCAACCCCTGCCAAAACTGGCCCCCATAGAGCAGCATGTAGAAGGCCAACACCAAGACCAACACCAAGTCGACCACCTGGTTAAAGGTGCCTAGGAGGATGTCGAGGGATTGGCTGGCAATTTTTTCGGCACCGGCCTGCAGGCGGCTGAGGAGAGTGTTCACCAGCTCCGGCTGGCCAAGGTTGATGTTGCGCTCGGCAGCCCAGAGGCTAATCTGGCCAAGCCAATGTTGTAAAGTATCCACCCACTCAGGGATCCGTGCCCCCAACTGCACCACCTGCTTAGCCAGGAGGGGCACAACGGCAATCCCCACCAAAACCAGCAGCACCACCGAGAGGGCAAAGACTAAAGCCACCGCTACAACACGGTTGACCCGGTAGCGCTGCAGCGCCTGGACTGGGTAGTTGAGCAAAAAAGCCAGTACCGCCGCTGTCAGGATGGTGGCGAGCAGATGGCCAAACAGACGGCCCACTTGCAGGGCCAGCCAGCCGCTAATGACCATCAAAATCCAGGTCACTAGCAGCCGCTGCAAGGGGGAAAAGGAAAAGCGGTTCATGCCAGGGAGATCCCACCAAGCCTAAAAACCCAGGATGCTATATCCACTGTCTACGTAGATCACCTGGCCAGTAATGCCGCTAGCTAGGTCGCTGGCCAGAAAAGCTGCCACATTGCCCACCTCGAGCTGGGTGATATTGCGCCGCAGCGGCGCTTTCTCCTCGACCGCGTGCAGCATGGCATGAAAATCAGCAATGGCCGAAGAAGCCAAGGTGCGAATGGGTCCAGCAGAAATGGCGTTCACCCGGATCCCGGCGGGGCCCAGCTCGGCTGCCAGGTAGCGAACGCAGGTTTCTAGGCCCGCTTTGGTGACAGCAGCCATGTTGTAGTTAGGCACCACTCGCACTCCCCCTAAGTAGGTGAGGGTGAGGACGCTGCTGCCGGATCTCAAGAGGGGCTTAGCGGCCCGGCAGAGGGCAATCAGGGAGTAGGTGCTCACATCCATGGCCAGGGCAAACCCCTGCCGCGAGATATCGCTAAAGTTGCCGCTCAGCTCCTCTTTTTTGACGTAGGCCAGGCAGTGAACCAGGATGTCGAGCTGGCCCCACTTTTGGGCCACTGCCTGAAATAGGTCGTTGATTTGCTGATCGCTTTGGACGTCGCAGGGAAGGAGAAAATCCGGCTGCAGGGGCTCAGTGAGTTGTTGGACTTTCGTCTTGAAACGATCCCGCTCGTCCGGCAAGTAGGTAACCCCCAACGTAGCTCCTGCTTTGTGCAGCTGCTGGGCAATGCCCCAGGCAATGGAGCGCTCGTTGGCAATGCCGGTTACCAAGGCTTTCTTTCCGGTCAGATCTAGCATAGGGAGACCAACGAAGTAGGGGTGGATGCTTATCCGTCCTTTAGCCGGGCTGGTAGGTGGAGGCTACGTGCAGTTCTTTAAGCTGCCTGGGCTCAACACCGGAGGGGGCACCGGTGAGCAAGCACCTGGCCTGCTGGGTTTTGGGAAAGGCGATGACATCGCGAATGGAATCTTCCCCTGCCAGCAGCATCACCAGCCGATCCAGTCCGTAGGCAATACCCCCGTGAGGTGGGGTGCCGTACTCAAAGGCTTCTAGCAAAAAGCCAAACTTCTCCCGCGCCTCCTCAGGACTAAGGCCAATGATTTGGAAAACCTGCTCCTGGATCTCCCGCTGGTAGATGCGCAGGGATCCCCCCCCCACTTCCACGCCGTTCCAGACCAAGTCGTAAGCCTGGGCCCGCGCCGTCTTCAAGTCGGCCAAGTCGTCAGGATGGGGAGCAGTAAAGGGGTGGTGCAGGGCTTCCAGGCGGTTTTCTTCGGCGTTGAATTCAAACATCGGGAAATCCGTAATCCAGAGGAGATTCAAGGCATTCTCCGGGATCAAACCCAGTTCATGGCCTAGATGCAGCCGCAGCCGGCCCAGCGACTCGTTGACCACCGCCGCCGGCCCTGCCCCAAACAGCAGCAGATCCCCTGGCTTGGCGTTGGTCAGCTGCCGCAACTGCTGTTCCTGCTCAGGGCTGAGGCTCTCCTTGAGGGCACCAATGGTGTCGAGGCTATCGGGACGCACCCGAATGAAGGCCAAACCGCCTGCCCCGTACTGAGTGACGAGCTTAAACAGATCTCCGCCCGGTTTGATGCGGGTGTTGGAGATCTGTTCATCGCCGCCGGGCACTGGCAGAACTTTGACGACTCCTCCCTGCTGCAGGGCTTTGGCAAAGACTTGAAAGCGGGATCCCTGAAACACCGCCGAAACATCCACCAACTCCAGCCCAAAGCGGGTGTCGGGCTTGTCGGAACCGTAGCGATCCATGGCCTCGGCGTAGGTCAGCCGTGGGAAGGGCCGGGGCAGGTCGATCCCTTTAACGGTTTTGAAGATATGGCAGATGAGCCGCTCGTTGAGCTCCAGGATTGCCTCCTGATCCATGAAGCTCATCTCCATGTCCAACTGAGTAAACTCCGGCTGGCGATCCGCCCGCAGATCCTCATCCCGAAAGCAGCGGGCAATTTGGTAGTAGCGATCCACACCAGCCACCATCAGCAACTGCTTAAAAAGCTGAGGCGACTGCGGCAGAGCAAACCACTCCCCAGGGTTGAGGCGGCTGGGCACTAGGTAGTCTCTGGCGCCTTCGGGAGTAGAGCGGGTGAGGATGGGGGTCTCTACCTCGATGAAGCCTTCCTCGTCTTCCAGAAAGCGGCGGATGGCCTTGATGACCTGGTGACGCAGTTGCAGGTTGCGCGACAGCCGCTCCCGGCGCAAGTCCAGGTAGCGATAGCGCAGGCGAATCTCCTCCCGCACCTCTTCCCCTTCTTCCCCGGAGACGCTGAAGGGAAGCTGCTTGGCCACCCGGCTAAGAATCTCCAGCTGCTCTGCATAAACCTCCACTTCGCCCGTGGCCAGGCGGGGGTTGAAGGAGTCGGCAGGCCGGGGCTGAACTGTTCCTGTTACCCGCACCACGTACTCATTGCGCACCTCCTTGGCTAGCTCGTAGGAAAGAGGAGTCTTCTGGGGATCGGCCACCAGTTGCACAATGCCGGAGCGATCCCGCAAATCGAGGAAGATCACGCCCCCGTGGTCGCGGCGGCGGTCAATCCAGCCGTAGAGGGTAACCGTCTGGCCGATATGGGCTGGGCGCACTTGGCCACAGTAGAGAGAGCGAGGCGGGCGACGGATGGCAGCAGGCATGGACGAGGTAAGAGAACGAGGGTCTGAGCCCCTATCATACAAAACTCAGCCCCCCTGTCTGGGAGCCCCTTCGGCTACCTGAACCCCCGCTTCGGCGGCAACCGTTTGGATGAGAGCGGGATT